>CAKZZK010000127.1 GCA_937885235.1 uncultured Treponema sp. | reverse complement strand
GCTTAAAAACCCGTATGCGGAAAAGGCTGCTGTCGATCTGGGTATACGGCTTGCCGCAGGAGACTTGATTTCCGGCGAGAAGAAGCGTTCCATCATCTATCTGGGCGCGGGTTCTGTCGGACAGGGGGCATTTACGTCGTACAGCCTCTCTGACCTGACGGCCTTCTTGAACAACAATGCCATTTCGTTCAATATGGTCTTGCTGCAAAACAGCGCACCTGCGCCGGAGCTGACGTATATCGATGATAACACGACCGGCACTTCATATTACGTGTACCGTCCGGAGGGACTTTCCGCGGTGATGAAGGACATAATCGCCATTCCTTCTGGTGTGTATCAGCTTTCCTATACGTCTTCGCTGGGAACGGAATACGGGCGGCGCTATCTGCCTGTGGAGGTGGAATGCTATTTACTGAACCGTTCTGGACGTGATGAAACGGGCTACTTTGCACCGTTGCAATAGAGTCTGGCCTTGCTTATTTTAAGGTCGGGGTGCTTCTGCTGCATGGCATAGATAGCTGCCTCGACCTTTGCCTTTTTTTCGTCATTTTCAAAATCAAAAAGCATTTTCTGCTGGGGGATTGCCTTGTCTTCGACATTTTCACACGCCACGCCGAGCAGCCGTATGCCCCTGCCGTTTTCATATTTCTTGCTGAAAAGCCGCTTGCATCTCTCAAAAAGGTCTTCCGTGTTTGCAACGGGGAAGTCGCTGGTTTCCTGTATTGAAACAGTGGTAAAGTCTTCATAACGTATCTTGAGCGCGACGGTGCGGGAAGCAGCGTTTTCCTTGTACAGGCGGTAGAGTATGGACTGTGACAGCTCCATTAGCGCTGTGTCTATGATGTAGCGGTCGCTGAGGTCAAATTCAAAGGTCTTTTCGTTGCTGATAGAATGGTTCTTTGCCTCTTCGCCAAAGATGAGCTCCCTGTTGCCCCTGACTGCGTTGTATAAGAAGCTGCCTGTGCTGTTGCCAAACAGCGTTATCAGCAGCTTTTCCGATGCGCGGTAGATATCTTCCGTGCTGCGGAATCCCGCATCCTGCAGGCGTTGCAGCGTCTTTGTACCTGCTCCCCAGAGCTTGTTGAGCGGCAGGGAGCGCATAAAGCTTTCTTCACCTCCGTTGGGAATGATGGTGAGGCCGTCTGGCTTGTGCAGTCCCGAGGCAATTTTTGCTACATACATGGTGCCCGCCACTCCTACGCTCACCGTGAGCTTTGTCTTTTCCCTGACGGCGTCCTTGAGCTTTCGCGCTGTGTCAGCGGGGGCACCGAAGAGACGCTCCGTACCGGTCATGTCCAGAAATGCCTCGTCTATGGAAAGCTGCCGCACGTCGGGCGAGTACTGGCGGAGTATATCCATGATTATTTCAGAAAGCTCGTGGTAGCGCCTGTGCCTGCCGCGCACATAGATGCCGTGTGGGCAGAGTTTGACCGCAGTGACGAGTGGCATCGCTGAATGGACGCCGTATTTCCGCGCTTCATACGATGCTGTGGAGACGACGGCTCTCCTGTCGCCGGGAAGCCCGCCGACAATCACGGGCTTGCCGCGGTAAGAGGGATTGTCAAGCTGTTCGACGGAAGCAAAAAAGGCATCCAAATCGACGTGGAAAAAGACCTGCTCCATTATCCGCTACCTGCTTCCCTTGCTTTGCGAGCTTTGCACTGTGTCGTGCTCGAGGATGAGTTTTCCCTCCGCTGTCTGTAGGTAGGTGTCAATGCTGATTGTCTGCGTCTGCTCCTGCTCGCTGGAATAGACTATGGCAAGGTCTCCATCGGGATAGTCCGGCAGCTGGAGGTAAACTTTGTTTTCTCCTGAAATCGTATAATTATAGTTGCAGTCATAGAGCGGTACTTCTGTCTGTGCCTCTATGGAGATATTGTAGCGCAGGATTTTTACCCCATCTTCGCAGTTTATCATGACATGGTGAAGCTTGAATTCCATGAACCGCTCTTCTTCCTGTGCGATGGTGATGTATTCATGGCTTTCATTCTCTTCAAAAGGCATCCTCCGTGTTGGCGTGGTGGGAAAGATAGCCCTGAAATTCTCCATGCTCGACGCAAGCAGCCTGTTTGCAAAGACAAAATAGAAAGCCGCGAATGCGGATATGGAAATTGCGACGAATATCATGCCGTAGGCAAAGCGCCGGAACAGTGAGTGCCTGCTCTGCTTGCTTGAAATATCCATGCTCATGAGGATGCGCTGGAACTGTAATTGAAACGGAAAGATAACGCAGGATGTGAAGAAATTCCCTGCAAGCGAGGTATTGGCAAATTTCCTGAGCGAAAATGGTCCCGAGGTCAGCATTATGTTTGTCGCGGCAGGCAGGAAGGGAAGCAGCATCAGAAGGAATATGCCTATGAGCGCGAGCGTTTTTTTGAAGTTTTTGGTCAGGTAGCAGATCAGGTATTCGGCGAAAAACAGAAAGAGGAAAGACAGGTCTATCGCACAGAAGGTGAATATGTTCGATGCGCAGACTGCGAGAAGCGTAAAGTTGTTCGCCTGATATGAAACTTTAAAGTTGAGCAGCTGCTGAAAGACAAAGAGGAGCAGCGTTGCCATAAATGCAGCGATAAGTTTATAGCCCAAAAGCAGCGTTGAGCGCCTTACCACCGAAACAAAGAACAGCTGCGTTGCCTGCAGCATAAGCGTGGTAAAGAGCACAAGCAGGGGAATGAGGTACCAGACTCGAGCCATGTCTTTGAGTATGGCGACATTTTTCTGGTTGCGGGAAAACGTGGTAAAGCAGAGCAAAAAGAGGATGTTGCCTGCGAGGAGCAGGTAGCAGAAAGCAAAGTAGGTTTCATTGAGCCAGAATTCCAGCTCCACGAAGGGAATGTGTACGTAGGAGTAGTGCCTGTCCCAGACATTGCTGTCAATCTCAGCAAGCTCTGCGGCTATGGTGCGCATGACCGCGTAATCCTCCGCCGTGTGCCCGATGGTGAGCCCCACTGCGGGAATGGACTGCGCGAGGAATACCGAAACCCTCCCGCTCCCATAGACAAAGCCCAGCCGGTAGAGGAATGCGGCGGAATTCGGCAGCTGAGATTTGAGTCCGTGGCTGTTGCAGGCGTTTTTAACAGTCCGCACAAGCCAGAGGGGGGCGATGTCTCCCGCGCCTCCCGGGTGGATGGCGTGGGTGCTGCCCTCCGCTTCTTCCAGGACAAGCGCGCAGCTTGTGTCGCTCGCCGTGCTGATTGCGCTGGCAAACACTGCGGCTCCCGTGGGGTGTATGGAAAGCTCATCCCGCGGCAGCCTTCTGTTTACGTCGTTTGCGCTGAGCAGAATTTGCAGGGTGTAGGGCAGCTGCAGTCCTGCGAGTTGCTCGGCAAAAGCGGTAAAGCCCTCTATGTCCGCGGCTGCGTATTCTTGGGTAAAGGCAAAGATGACCGTTTCCAGATTTCGCGGAGGGGCTTCCTCCTCGCCGTTTGCCGCCGGAAGGATGTTTATGATGAGATTTTGCGGAAATTTTGCGGGATCAGATGGTGCGAGTCCTTGATATTCTGTTAAAAAACCTTTATTGTTAAAGGTGTCGAAAAGGAATTTACTTATATTGCTGTTATTGTTATCTCCTGCATACACTGTGGTGGAAAGAAAAAAGAGGGGCACGATAAAGAAAAGCTTTTGCAATTTTCCTTGCATAGTTTTATAATAATTTATTGTTGTTTACAATGCAAGAGACTTGCTATATAATGTAGGATGTAAAAAGAGAATTAGGAGTAGTTTTAGTTCACTATGAGCGCCGCTGAAAAAAAATTTACGCTTGACTTACCCTTGAAGGTTATCCTGACACAGGAAGGGATTTCCCATTTTATGAGCCGCGGAACACAACTGCAGCGTTTTAAAATGGCAGACAATGTTGAAGAGCATGGTGTCAGTTTGAATCATTTTTCGCCGATGTCGTTGCAGAATATGATTTTGGTAGATTACATTTCCAAGATGGAGCTGGCGATGCCAGAATTCGTGTCCCACCGTCAGGAAGTGATGGATCTTTCAAAAGTAATCGTCTATTCCATTCTCTACAAGCAGTTTGACCGTGAGATTTTCGGCAAACTGGTAAAATGTGACTGCGTGCGCCAATACAATAGAATGAATCCGAGCAAGCTCATTGACGAGCAGACCCGTATGTCTGACCGCCAGCTGCGAAATCAGCTTGCCGTCAAAGACCAGACCATTCAGCAGAGCCGTCAGACCATTCTGGAGCCAATCTGGAAGAATATCATGGCGAACAAAGACTATGCCGCAGAGGAGAAAAACATCTACCTGCTTATGACGGAGAAGTTTTTGAACCGCCTGAGCCTGATGAACTGGTATATCATCGTCAAGTTTTACAAAGCTGACGGCTTTGACCAGATTGTTTCCATTATACGGGATATCCTGACGCAGTATATGGAAAAGTCCAAGATTCCCGAGTACATTTCCGTGATGATAATGGAGCTCGCGCTCAACAGCGAGAACACCAATATCAAGAAAGAGGCAAAGCTTCGCTTTACGGGCATTGAAAAGTCAGAGACGCTCATCTTTGACCCGGAAATCCGCGGTCAGATTGTGGATGAACTGGTGCGCAAGCGCAAGGTTGTGTCTCTGTCATGGAAAATAGGCGGTGGTTCTTCCGCCATCGGCAAACAGGGAAGTCTGGATATTCGTCTTTACAATCAGGACGATGAGTTTCAGGAGATGAAGGACAACATTGAGAGCGCTATCGGCGCGAATACAAACAAGAAATCTCTTATTGACTTCTACCGGCAGATGCCCGAGGGAGAAGAGAACACGGATTTGGGCTTGTATTATCTTTCATATCTTGATGATGCATGTAAAAAGGTTGGGGTTAAATTTGATTCTCTGGTGAATCAGTCAACTTCAAGCGATTTGACTATGATAAGTCTTAAATTTAATTTTTCATGAAATATTTTTTACCTGTACAAATAGCTTTTAGTGTCCTCGTCATGCTCCTTGCTTCGTGTGTATCCTGCTCACGGGAGCAGGCGCAGTTGCTTTCGGCGCATGGAAAGCTTGTCTTTGACTATGCCGATGCGGAAAGCAAGCCCTCTATGAGCCTTTCGGTCGTTCTGGAAACGCAGGGTATGGAAGGCGTTGAGCGCCTGAAGATTGTGCATAATGAATCCCAGTACGAATGGGAGTCTGCATTTCCTTCTGTCGTAGTGTCATCGTGGTCCAGCTATACGGAGTTCGTCGCCGTTGATAATGCTCCTGTGCCGCAGGGCGCCTATACCGTCTATTACACCGATGTGGGGGGCGAAAGCTACGAGAGCTCTTTCACTGTGCACTATCCAGAGGAGCTTCCTGCAGCAAACGCCGCTGATGCTGCCCGCATCATGGAAGCGCAGGGCGGTGTGAGGAGGGTTGTCGCCGCCTATGCCAAGGATGGCACCTTGCTGTATTTTGATGAGGAAAAAGATGGCTGGCGTGAAAATGCCGTTTCTGCCCGTATCTGCTACGTGCTGGACGAGGGCGGGGTAATGTGCATGCTGCCTGAAAAGAATGTAAGTGAGGAATAACTGTGTCTCAAGATGTTGAAAGCGACATAGCGTCGTCGGATGAACAGGCTTCGTCAGATGAGCCTGTTCCTTTTAGTAATACTAATTTAGAAGAATTTTTTTTTAAGCGTTCAATCAGAACCTATGTTATCCGCGCGGGCCGTATGACGGAGAACGAGCGGCGCAGTTATGAAGAACTGCATCAGGTCTGGTGCATTCCCTTTGAGCACCGCACGCTGAACTTTGCCGATGTGTTTGGCAATACGAATCCCGTTACTATGGAAATTGGCTTTGGCATGGGGCAGGCGACTGCGGAGATTGCGGAGCGCAATCTTGATATGAATTATCTGGGAAGCGAGGTGCACGTGCCCGGAGTGGGGCGTCTGCTGAGCGAAATTAAAAAAAAGCAGCTGAAAAATATATTTATAATTGAACACGATGCTTTGGAAATCCTTGAAAGCATGATACCCGATGCTTCCATTTCCGCATTCCATATCTTTTTCCCCGACCCGTGGCCAAAAAAGAAGCACCACAAGCGCCGCCTGATGCAGCGCCCCCATACAGAGCTGCTTGCCCAGAAGCTTGCCCCCGGCGGCTATATCTATTTTGCGACTGACTGGGACGAATATGCCGAAAGCGCGCTGGAAGAATTGCAGGCGACAGAAGGCTTGCATAATAAGTATGCCTCTTATGCCCCGCATCAGGAGTGGCGGCCGCGCACAAAGTTTGAACAGAAGGGCATAGATGCCGGACGGGAAATACACGAATTGTTTTTTGAAAAAGACGAAGAGGAATCATGAAAAGCAAACGGATTTCAGAGCTTGAGACGCTTATTGCAAGGTATCAGGACTCATATTATAACGGCGAGGCGGAGATTTCGGACAGCGATTTTGATGCGCTGTGGGATGAGCTAAAAAGCATCGATCCCGCCAATCCTGTCTTGCACAAGGTTGGAGCGGACAGCGGGAATTTTCCCAAAGCACGCCATGTTATGCCCATGGGCAGTCAGGAAAAGGCTGCTAATCCTGAAGAGTTTTTGGCGTGGGCAATAAAGCACAGCTACAGCGAATATCTTGTAGAATACAAACTCGACGGGGCAAGCCTTGAATTGCAGTACAGCCACGGGCATTTAGTACGCGCAGTAACACGGGGCGACGGCACTGTCGGCGATGATATTACTGCGAACGCTGTCAAAATGAAAAACGTGCAGCAGGAGCTGCGCGGCAGCGATGGGGGGCGCTGTGATTTTACGGGCGGCATCCGCGGCGAAGTGATAATGACACACACCGTGCACCGCACGCTCTTTGCAAGCAAGGCAAACTGCCGCAACGCAGCCAACGGGCTTATGAAGCGGAAGGATGGCGATGGCAGCGAGCACCTGACCTTGATTGTCTATGACGTGTGGGCAACGGAAGGCGAGCAGCCCTTTGCTGATGAAGTTGAAAAAATCGAGTGGCTGAAAGCGTGCGGCTTTGAGCCGGTAAAGCTCCACATCTGCCACTCTCCGCAGGAAGTGATTGACTACCGCGCCTCCGTCATGGAAGAGCGGAAAGCTCTGGATTTTGATATTGACGGCTTGGTCATCAAGGAACGCGCAGTCAATCACGATGATGCCCTGCGCGACCGTCCCGACAGGCAGATAGCTTTCAAATTCAGTCTGGAGGAGGCAGTTTCTGTCGTGCGCCGTGTGGAATGGAACGAGGCTGGCGCGACGTATACACCTGTGGCTATTTTTGACCCTGTCGATTTAAACGGCACCACCGTGCAGCGGGCAAGCCTTGTCAATCCGAACACTATCCGTGCGCTTGGTCTCAAGATTGGAAGCCATGTCGTCGTGGTAAAGCGGGGAGAGATAATCCCCAAGATTGAAAGCGTCATCGCAGAGGATGGCGAAGAAGGCAAGGCGGGGGAAGAACAGAGCGCGGTGGAGCAGCCTGCTGTCTGTGCCACCTGCGGCAGCACGCTTGTGGACGAGGGGACAAGGCTGTATTGTCCCAACAAACAGTGCAGCAAGAGAATCCTGCATCAGCTCTTAAAATGGGTGAGCGTGCTCGATATCCGCGATTTGGGTGATACCCTCGTGCGTTCCTTGTTCAAGGACGGCGTCCTGCGTTCTATCAGCGATATATATACGCTTGATGACAAGAAGCTCACCCCGTATTTTCTGAAAGAGGACAGCATATCCCAAGACAGAAAATCTCTGGGAGCGCGGAAGGTCGCGCTGTCTATCCAAAAACACAGGGAAGTGCCGCTTGCCCGCTTTGTCGCCGGTTTTGACATTGAAGGCATTGGCGAAACCGTGGTGGAAAAACTGGTCGCAGGCGGATATAATACGCTTGAAAAGCTGTTTGCCGCGAGCGAAGAAGATATTGCCGCAGTCTATGGCTTTGCAAAAATCATGGCAAAGACCCTCGTGGAAGGTCTTGAAGAAAACCGCAAGGAAATGGAAGCCCTCGTTGCAAACGGCACGGTAATCGTAGAGCAGGGGGAGACAGGCGGAGCGCTTGCAGGAAAATCTTTCTGCTTTACCGGCGAGCTCAGCTCAATGAAACGCGCCGATGCCCAGAACCTTGTCAAAAAGCTCGGCGGCTCGGTGAAATCTTCTGTTGTAAAGGATCTGTCATATCTGGTGACGAACGATACCTCCAGCGGCTCTGCGAAAAATGCAAAGGCGGCAAAACTGGGCATCCCCGTCATCAATGAAGAGCAGTTCCTTGCCTTGGTGCGTTAGGCAAGGAATCTTGCAGCTACTTTATTGCAGAAAAGGTAAAATCGCCTGTAAAAAAATCGGGGTTGACGGCAGACATATTGAGCCGCATCTCCCAATGAAGGTGGGGACCTGTCGCAAGCCCTGTCGCTCCGCTGAGGCCGATTAAGTCCCCCGCTTCCACCATATCTCCTTCTTTCACTTTCAGCTCGCTCATGTGGTAATACAGGCTGTAGAGCCCCGGCAGATGCTCTATGACGACGCTCCAGCCGGTGCTTATCCTGTCCTCTGCCATGACAACCCTGCCCTTGGCGCATGCCGTCACCGTGGAACCGGTGGGAACGCCGTAGTCAATGCCGTAATGCAGGCTCGTCGCCGAAGTTCCGTCGCTGTAGGCAAAAACACGCCTGTCCGCAAAGAAAGATGTCCTGCGCGTTGCGGGCGTTGGCGGGGTGTAGGGTGTTGTCTGGAAGGCGTGCTCGTAGTTTGTTGTGGCAAGCACTTTGTTCAACTTTTCTATCTGTGCCATGCGGGTGGCGCTGGTGTTCGTCCTAATCCCCGTGTTCCTGCTGTCCAAGGGAATGGTCTCGCTGACGAAGTCCTTGTTTGTCAGATTGAAGGGCAGGGTGAAGTGAAACTGCTTCTTGTCCTCCATCGCATAGCTTATTTTCAATGAGTAGCCGTCATTGCGCGTCCACCACGAAGACAGGGGAATGCCCGCAAGAAAAGTCTCCTTTGCCAGAAGGTCTTCGCTGTTGCCCCCTGTCATATTGTTCTGGAAGTCTATGATCTTGTTGTTGTTTATCAGATAGAATTCCGCCTTGTCCAGCCGTTTTTCTCCCAGATAGAGCTCCAGAGTCGCGGTGGCGGCTGTTAAGTCAATCCTTTCCCGCTCTGCCTGCCCCATGGTCTGGGAAAAATCCATCCGGACAAAGACCGCATCTCCCGGGCAGGGGCTGTCGTTGTAATGCACCGTGATGTTGTAGGCAAAGCCCTGCGCGTCTCCTGCCAGTATTGCTTCTTTGGCTGAAAGAAAACAGGGAATTATAGCAGCAAAAAAAGCTATAGTGCAGATTGTGCGTAAAAAGCCCTTCATAGATAGTTTAAGACTCCTTTGATTTTTGTAAATCAACTAAAATAAGCTGTGGCGTTTCAATTCCGTTGAATGTATTCCGCTCTACGTGAAAGAGGATGTCCACTCTGTCGCCCACCTCAAAGTCGCGGTGCAGGCGTTCTCCTTCGCCCCAGAACAGCGCAGGCCACTTGTATTTGTCATTGCCCACTGTTATCTTCAAGTGCTGCTTTTCCCCTTTGCCCAAAAGCAGGGCATCGTAGACGGGAAGCCTTCTTGACATAAAGAGCAGCCTCGGATTGCTTTCGCCAAACGGCTCAAAGCGGTCTGCCAGCTTCAGCAGATCGGGAGTGAGGTATGCCGCGGGAATTTCCGCATCGACCTCAAACAGGGAATTTTCCTTGTCCAGCTCAATGGTGGCGGAAAGTTCCTTGAGCCGATTGCAGAATTCCTCCAGATGCTTGCGTTCAAAACTAAAGCCTGCGGCATAGGTGTGCCCCCCGTAATTGAGGAAGAGGTCCTTCATCTTGCCCAAAAAGGCAGTGGCATCAAGCCCCCTGCAGCTGCGCATAGAACCGATAGCATTTTCGCCCACGAAGGTGACGGTCATTGCAGGAATGCTGTATGTAGAGCACAGACGCCCTGCGACAATGCCGTTTACCCCTCGGTTTATGCGCTCATCGATGGCGACGCAGAGCTTGCCGTTGTGTTGGGGAATGGAAGCCTTTGCCTGAAGGTCAGCATACCCGCAGGCATCTTGGGAAAGCTGCTTTCGCTCTGTGTTCAGGTCCTTTATCTGCATGGCGACTTTTTCGCGGCGGGAAGCGTCTTTTGAAATGAAGAGCTCCGCAGCAAGTTCTGGATGCCCGAGCCTGCCAGCCGCATTCAGATTTGAAACAAGCGTCCAGCTCATATCTGTCGATGTCAGGTGCTTGCCGATCATGTTCAGGCTTGCCATCAGCTCCATCAACCCTGGGCGGATATGTCCCGCATTGATTGCCGCTATGCCCTTCTTTACGAAGATGCGGTTTTCATTTTTCATGGGCATGATGTCCGCCAGCGCGGCACGGGCGACGAGCTGCAGGTCTTTTTCTTCGTTACGGGG
>CAKZZK010000126.1 GCA_937885235.1 uncultured Treponema sp. | reverse complement strand
AGGCTTCTAGGTTTCCTAGTAAAGGCTTCTAGGTTTTCTAATAAAGGCTTCTACGCGAAGAAAAGCTCGAAATATGCCAACGTTATGCAGAAGGAATGATCGATTGCGGAGTTAAAAGCCATTCCCGAATGTTTTTCCGAATAATCCCCCCGTCGTTTGACTCCGGCAGGTTGTCCATCGTCAGGATGAGCTTTGCGTAATTGTCGTTAATCGCGCGCAGGGGGCGGTATTCGCGGGTCCTTGCTTCTTCGGAGCTGAGGAGATAGGCAACCTGCACGTATATGGTTTCCGCGCCCTTGACGGCAACGAAGTCTATCTCCGTATCACCCGCCTTCCCGATGTAAACCGCGTAGCTCCGCCGCAAAAGTTCCGTGAACAAAATGTTTTCAAGGATGCCGTTTATGTAGCTGTCCCTGTAGCCGTGCAGCAGGAACAAAAGCCCCTGGTCCGCAAAGTAGTATTTTTCCATCATATCCTTCAAGCCCGGAAATCCCCCGACGGTGAGGAATTTCTGAAAGGCGTCCGCGCTGTCTTTTTCCTTGTTGAAATACAAAAACTCCTTGTACGACAGCGGCTTCACGTTGATTGTGATGTAGCGCCCGCTCACATACGTGGCAAGCTCGGAGGACAAAAGCCGCGCGTTGCTGCCCGTTGATTGGAGTACGCTTTTTGCTCGATGCAGAATTCAAGGCAAAACTACAGCAAAAATGGGCGGACAAGTCACAGGCTGTCTAATCGCTTTACCGACCAAAACTTGACAGCGCTAATTGTCCGCATTATAATTTCTTTCAAGGAAATCAAAAGACAAAAGCAGTGGAGGGCAAAGTATGGAAGCGCTTGCACTTAGGACAGAAACAAAAAATCTCATAGACACCTTTGATTATGAACAGACGCTTCTTGTTTATAATTATGCGCAATCTATTGAACAGAGAAGTGTAAAACCCGATTTGCAGAAATTGAAAAATTATCGTGGTAAATTGGATTTAGATATTGACCTTGATGCTTTGAGGGGACGGAATGATCCTCGCTGACACATCTGTTTGGATTGACTATTTTCATAATGGGCTCACGGCAGACTCAATGGAGTTTTTGATTGAAAAGGATATGCTGTGTATTAACGATGTGATTCTTGCGGAGTTGCTGCCGTCAATCAATCGGCGGGGGGGAAGGGGAGCTGCGCTCTCTTTTGCTCTCAATTCCGAGAGTCCAGTTACAAATTGACTGGAATGAGATTGAGTATATGCAGACTAAAAACTTGCGTTCTGGTATAAACAAGGTCGGCATTCCAGACTTGCTGATTGCGCAGAATGCCATTCAGAACAATGTGCCGCTCTTTACCTGCGATAAGCATTTTCTATTGATGAAAGCTTTATTCCCGCTACAGTTGTTTGAAGAAAATTTCTGATCGTATGGATACCCGTGATTTTTCCAAGCTTGAAGCTTACTATTCAAAATTCCACGAGGAGCACCGGCTGGGCACACGGCATGGGCAGGTGGAGTTTGCAACGTCTATGAAGTATATCCATGACTTTATTCCGCAGGGGAAGACGGTGAAAATCCTCGATGTGGGGGCGGGGACGGGGCGCTATGCTGTGGCGCTTGCGGCGGAGGGGCATGAAGTGACTGCCGTGGAGCCCGTGAAGCATAATCTGGAAATCCTTGAGGGCAAGCACAGCGGGGTGAGGTGCTGGCCGGGAGAGGCGAGGAACCTGTCTTTTCTGCCCGATGCCGCTTTCGACCTCACGCTGCTTTTCGGTCCCCTTTATCACTTGCACACGAGGGAGGATATGCTCCGTGCCTTTGCCGAGGCAATGCGCGTCACCAAGAAAGGCGGGGTGATTTTTGCCGCATACATAATGAACGAATACAGCGTGCTGACCTACTGCTTCAAACAGCGGCACATCCGCGAGGTGCTTGCCGCGGGGAAGCTCAGCGCAGATTACCACACCGTCGCGGGGGAAGACGAGCTGTACACCTACCTGCGGCTTGAAGACATCGATTCCCTGCGTGAAGAAGCAGGGCTTGAGCGCATAAAGATTATCGCGGCGGACGGAGCCGCAGACTACCTGCGCCGAGAGCTGAACGCGCTCGATGAAGAGGAGTTTGCGGCTTTTCTTTCATATCACCTCGCCACCTGTGAGCGACCCGAACTGCTCGGTGCCAGCTCCCATCTGATCGATATCCTCCGCAACGGCTGATGGGGCGCCTTGCGGTTCCGCGGGGTTTTCGCCGTCATCCCAGCGCGCGCAGACTTCCGCGCCTTCCTGCACTGCATCGGTGATGGTGGCGCGGAATGCGTCCATATAGTCCCCGAGCGCGGCGGCGGCTTCCGCGCAGTGCGTAAAGCATATATCCCAAAGCTCGTGGGCATCTGTGAGCACATCAAAGAGCGCGTCAAGGTTCCTGCCGTAGTAGGATGGCAGGGGGAGCGTCTGCGCAAGCAGTGCGTGGAGCGCATCCTTGTCGCGGGCTTGGGAGAGGTCTAGCGTGTATTGCATCTAGTTGTTCCTGTCGTAGAGGAGTTCGAAGCTTTCGTAGTGGTCGCCCGTGTAGTAGATGAGGCCGTCGCTTGAAAAGACGATGCGCTTTGCCCCGCGGGAATCCTTGCCTTTGGTGTCTATGTCGCATTCCGTATATGTGCGTCCCGCTTTTGCCGGCAGCTTTCCTTCTCGGTTGCCGAAGCTGTCGCCGCCTATGCTCTTGCCGGGCGCGTAGGCTTCGAGCCCTCCGCCCGTCCAGCCGAGTTTCCGCGCCTCTGTCTTGGTGATGAAGTTCTGCGGCAGGTGCCCGTAGATGTAAAGGTAGAGCGCCACGTCGTTCTTGGAGCTGTAGGAGCCTTTTTCGTTGAGCGCTTTTTTTGCAATCTGTGTGCTGAGTCCGCCTGTCTTGCCTGAAAGTCCTGAAAGTGTGGAACCGAACACGGCTGTTGCCGCTTCCTTGCGTTCGTTGAGGGCTTCCTGCGCCTGTTCTTTGGCATTGTTTATCGCCGCCTGTGCCTGTTCCTGTGCTTCCTTGCTGTAAGTTTGCGCCTGTTCCTTGGCTGCTTCCACGGATGTGGCTGCCTGTTCTGCAATGGCGCTTCCCTGTTCCTTCGCAGTTTCCAGAGCCTGCTGCACTTCCTGCTGTGCCTGCTCGCTGATGGCTTCTATCTTTGCCTGTGCTTCTTCACCGAGCGCCGCCGCCTGTTCCCTGGCATCGGCAAGCGCCTGTTCGACCATGGCTTGCGCTTCCTTTGCCTGTTCTGTGATGGCGTCTGTGTCTATGGGGGAAGTGCCTGTAAACGAGAGGGCTGTACTGGGAGCATGGCTGGCGGATACTGTTGTTTCCGTCGCTGTGCTCTGGATCGTGTTCTGCGCGGGGCTTTCCGTCTGTACGGGGACGGGTGTTTTCTCTTCTTCCTCTATGATGAGCGAGGTTTCCGGTGCGGCGGGCGTTTCCTGTTGTCCCCGCAAGAGGGTAAAGGCAAAGGCTCCTGCGAGCAGCAGCGCTATGCCTGCGGCAATGGCTATTTTTTTGTTCATCTGATTACTCCTTTAACAATGTACTCAAAATCACCGCCTCTGTTCCACAGTGCCATCGGCATGGGCAACGAAAGCGACGGGATGCAGCTTGGTGAAGAAGCCGCATTCCACCACGCCGGTGACGGCATTTATCCTGTCTTCCATGGAAGCGGCATCGACGGGCGCTTTCCACAGGCAGTCGAGAATCATATTGCCGTTGTCGGTGATGACGGGGCCCGCCTTGCGCACGCCCTCGCGAAGCACGCAGGACGCTCCCAATTCTGCGAGAGCGCGGAGCACAGGCACGCGGGCTTCGGCGATGATTTCCACGGGCAACGCGAAACCCGTTCCGTGAGAGGAAACGACCTTAGAGCTGTCAGCCACAATGGCAAAGACCTTGGCGTTATAAGCGATAATCTTCTCCCGAAGCAACGCAGCCCCGCCCCCCTTGATGAGCGAGTTGCCGGGACCAATCTCATCCGCGCCGTCTATGGCGAGGTCAAGACTGCCCCCTATAGCCTTGTCATTGAGCGTAAAGACGGGAATTCCCAGCTCCTCGCAGGCAAGCGTTGTCTGGAAGCTCGTCGCAACAGCCTTCACGTCCCGCAGGCTGCCGTCAGCGATGCGCTCCGCAAGCCGTTTTACCGCGGGCATAGCCGTAGAGCCTGTACCGAGACCGATTTTCATACCGCTGAAGATTTTTCCTTCCGCAATCAGTGTATCAACGGCAGTCTTTGCGGCAAGTACCTTCTGTTCGTTTTGAGAAAGCGCCATATTTTCCTCCAAAATCTTTCTATTATATATAAGTCAATATACTTCGCCCGTAAAGAGCTCAAACTGCTCGTAGCCCTGATAGCGAAGCATATCGTAGCCATTGCATACCGCACAGCCCGCTTCCGCAGCGCGAGCCATGATGGGCGTCACCTCCGGCACATACACTATATCCATAAGGATTTCCGTGCCAACAAATTTATAGAAGAAAAGAGGATCATTTTCCTCAGTGGACGGCGGAGTGCAGTTCATTCCCTTTGACGTTGTCTGTATGATGATGTCGCTGTACTTTTTCAAAAGTTTGTACGGCGCTTCACGAGGCTCCCACATCAGTCCCGCATACTCAAAATCATACAGAGCGGCAAGCTCCTTTGCCCTGACGACAGTCCTGTTAAATACGCACGCCTTGCCCTTAAGCATCTTGACCGCATACGCAACAGCCCTCGCTGCCCCGCCCGCCCCGATGATGGCCACCCTCTTGCCGGACAAATCCTTGAAGCCGGTGAAGCCCAAAATCGCACGGGCAAAACCGGAAGCATCTGTGTTATAGGCAGCCCACACGCCGTCTTTCTTAACGATGGTGTTGCTTGCACCTATTGCCCGAACTTTTTCATCGCAGTGTGCAACGACGGCGGGAACACGTTCCTTGTGGGGAACAGTGACAGACATTCCCTTGAAGCCGACAGCATCCGCAAAGGCAAACGCCTGCTCAAAGCTCTCCGAGCGCACGGGCACATAGACGGCATTGATATTGTGCCCCTTAAAGCCGCTGTTGTGCAGCATGGGGCTTGACGTGGCGGTAAGGGGCCAGCCGGTAATGCCGTAGAGTGCGGTATCCCGCCTGATGGACTTAAAGTGGTAGACATCGTTAAGCTGTATGGGGTCAAGCTGCGAAAGCTTCGGCACGTTCTCCACGGTTTCAACAGGAGAGCAGTAGGTAAGATAGTTCCCCAGCTTGGCGCTCAGAATGCGGGTAGGCACGCCGAGCGGCCCCATCGCTATGAGTATGTGCCCCCCTGATTCAAGCTTTGCAGCCTCTTCAAAGAGGATGCGCACATCATCGAGGGAATGGGGCATAAAGGCAATCTTGGGGATTTCAAAGCCCGTCGTGCACAGGTCTTTCACGCGCTGTATGAGGTTGGGGACAGGATTTTTCATATCATGTATGCTTCTGATGACCTTTGTGCCGAAAGCCAAGGCAGCATCCTGCAGGCTCGGCACGCGGAAATCTTCCTCAAAGTCCACATACTCGAAGTTTTTGTCCTTGTTCGCCTCGGCAAAGGAAAGCGCACGGGCAAAGAGTATCGTGCGGCCAGCCTCCCCCTCCTTGAACATACCTCCGTCAATGACGCGCCGCAGGGTCAGTATGCACGGTATGCCCGCCATCTGAGGGAAACGCTTTACGACAAGCCTGTCGTCATCGTTCAGGAAATCTGCACGCAGCTCCGCAATGTCCACATAGTCGCGGTATTTATCGAGAGTCTTAAGGTCCTCTGCAAGCGTAGCACCAGTCAGCGTCAGGCAAATCTTGGGACGGTCCATAATCTTCCACCCTGTTTTGGAATTTTCACTATTTTCTTCCATAAATAAAGGAAACAATGATATAATATCGTATCACAAATATTGGTGTAGTGGAAGCACTAAACCACATCAGGAGGACATTGTGGACAGTTTCGGACCATGGGGTATCATTCCGCCGCTCCTAACCATCGTGCTTGCGTTCATCACAAAAGATGTAATAGTCTCTCTCTTTCTCGGCATTTTTTCGGGAGCGCTCATCGTAGGACACGGGAACCCGCTTTCAGCACTCATCTGCCTTACCGATCTGATTTCTGACAATCTTGCTGACGGCTGGAACATCAGGATATTCCTGTTCTGCGCCCTGCTCGGCTCGCTTGTGGGCTTGCTCACCAAGACGGGCGCGGCAGGCAGCTTTGGACGCTGGGCATCTTCCAAGCTGAAAAACTCCCGCGGAAGCCAGCTGCTTGCGTTCTTCTTCGGCATCATCATCTTCATCGACGACTACTTCAACAGCCTGACGGTGGGAACCATCATGCGCCCTGTCTGCGACAAGACCAAGGTGCCCCGCGCAAAGCTTGCCTACATACTGGATTCAACCGCAGCCCCCGTCTGCATCATCGCGCCCATCTCCTCATGGGTAGTCACCGTTATGTCCATCGTGAGGGATGCCTCTGGTTTCCGTGACGCCGCGGGCAACTATACGCTGGGCATAAACGAATTCCAGTTCTTCATAAGGAGCATTCCGTACAATCTTTACGCGCTTGGAACGCTGCTCATGGTCGCGCTGGTCATCCTGCTTCGGAGGGATTTTGGTCCCATGAAGGCAAGCGAGGAATACGCGCTGAAAACGGGAAAGATGTATAATGAAGAAAAATACGGGGCTTCAAGCGGCAATCTGGATGAGGACGTGGTAAGCAGGGCAAAGCCTTTTGATATGCTCTTCCCCATCATCGTGCTCATTGCAACGGCAATCCTCTTCTTTCCGCTCACCACCTGGTTCGGAGCCATCGACGGGGAATCTGTCACCAGCTTTGCGCAGGCGGTACGCTCTATGAGCATAGGGGATGCATTCAACAATACGGATTCTTCAAAAGCGCTTATGTACGCCATAGTCATCACCGTGGCGGTCACTTACATCTATTATCTCTGCCGCCGCCTGCTCACCCTGCCGGAAAGCAGCGAGGCACTGCGCAACGGCATCAAGTCCATGGTTCCCGCGCTCGTCATACTCGCCATGGCATGGGCAATAGGTTCTCTGATTAAAACTCCCAAGAGCGAAGGGGGACTGGGACTGGGCTACTACCTCAGCTCGCTCGTTTCGGGAGGCTCCTTCCCCATCGGCATACTGCCAGCCATCATGTTTGCATTCAGCGCGCTGATTGCCTTTTCTACGGGCACCAGCTGGGGCACTTTCAGCATCATGATTCCCATTGCAATGCCAATCGCCACCGCGCTTGCAAGCTCCCGCAACTACGGGGATGCGGCGGCGATAAACATCGTGCTCATCACGATTGCCGCTGTGGTGGGCGGCGCGGTCTTTGGCGACCACGCTTCACCCATCAGCGATACGACCATACTCTCCTCCACGGGGGCAGGAGTCCCCCATCTGGAGCATGTCGCCACGCAGATGCCCTACGCTCTCTTTGTGGCGGCTTCCGCCTTTATCAGCTTTGTTGTGGGCGGACTCTTGATGAACCTCGCCGTCTGCTGGCTCGTCATGCTTGCCTGTATGGCTGCGGGCATAGCGTTTCTGCCAAAAATCATCCGCAGCTAGACGGCACGACCGACAGGCAATTACTCCTTGATGCGCTTGATGCGTAAAATCTTGCAGATAGAAAGCTTCTGCGTGCTGCCATCGGGGAGCACGAGCACCACGTCTGCATCTCCCTCCTTTTTGGAGAGGGACTTGGGGCGGCCCACCAGCACCTTTGCCCCGTGGTCAATCTCCACTTCTACACGGCTCTCTATCTGTATGGCAGTTTCAACGATGTGCAGCTTGCCCTGATAGTCCATACCTATTGCCTCAAGCTTTTCAAAGCGAACGCTGCTGCCGCGCAACTGTACGGGGTTCACCACGATGCGCTTTTCCACGCGGTTCAAAAGCCCTTCCTTCTGGTCTGCGGGAATATTCATGGCACGGACAGAATCTTTAAGCCCTTGGAGGAACTGCTCCTGTTCTTCCTCGCTCGAAAGCTTGAACGTAACACTCGGCTCCTGCCCGTCCCCCTGCTTTTGCACGCCGCCGTCATCCTTCTGGGCAAAGAGGGAATCCCGCTTTGTTTCATGCAGCGGCAGGAATGCAAGCAGGTCCCTGCGCTCGGGCGCGGAACGCACCCTGCCGATGAAGTCCATGCCGCCCCGAGCCACAATCATGCGCGCCTCTTCGTCATTTGCAAAATGCAGGAGGAAGATTCCCGGCGCAAGCACCTCGTCTATGTAATGGGAGATGCGGGGGTTCCGCCGTATTTTCTGCTCATTTTCCGGCGGCACCTTGAGCACATAGCCATGGTAGAGCGCGGCAGACGAGAATGACGCATACCATTCCTGCAGCGACACTTCCAGATTTTGCGGCAGCTCGTAAGAGCAGTACTTTCCCATCTCCTTAAGGATGCTCTCCGGCGTGTGGCCCACGTCAAAGGCACGCATGGCGCTCTGCTTGGTAATCTCAAAGACACCCGCCGTGTCACAGCTTATGACGTTCAAAAACTTTATGAGCGGCAGGTAGCTTTCAAGCTTGAGCCCCGGCATGATTGTCACGGAGAAGCCCGCGTCTATGGTCAAAAAGCTCTTGCGGGCAGCGGGCGCAGGAGCTTTCAGCGGCGCAAAGCCGGAAGACACCCTCAGCACGGCGGCACCGCTTTTATCAGTGGCACAGGCATACAGCAGACCGAGAGACATACAGACATCTATCATAGTGCTCATCACATCGGCATCTATGGTCTGCTGCGAGCTGGCGTTTGCCATGATCTGGGAAAAGCGGCTCCATTCGCGCAGGTCGCTGCCGCTGTTTTCCTTTACCAGAAAAGCAAGCTTAAGTATCATATCCTTCGTGCAGCCCTGCGGAGGAATATTGCTCACCACGTCGAACAGCAGCTGGGCATGGGTGCGGAGCGTGCTGCGGGAAAACTTGCCGCTCGCCGCCGCGCAGATGTAGGCATACTGCATATCTTCCTGCAGACTTGAAAATGTAGACCAGTAATCCCAGTTGATGACAAGCTTGAAATTCTCCTCCTTGAAGAGCCCCAGGCTTATGAACGCCTTTACGAGGACCTGCAAGACGGACAAGTCGCCAAAAATCTTCTGCAGCTCAGGGGAATTGCGCCGCTTTATGATGCCATCCCCCTTGCAGCATTCGGGATGTCCCAGAATATAGGAGACAAACGCCGCTATCAGCTGGGAAGAGACCACAGGCGGCACCGTCTCGTACTCCTCCTGCACGACAGCCGTCGGCAAAAGCTGTTCCAGCGTAAGCACCTGTTCAAGGCTGTCCTCAAGCAGCGGGGTTATATGCAGGAACTTCTTTTCAGACTTCTCTTCCCTGTCCTCATAGATGAGCAGGCGCTGCTTCAGGTTGGCAACGTGGGTATACAGCTCGGAAAAAGACGGCAGGGCAAAGAACTCTGCAAGCTTTTCCAGCGTGATATTGGAAATAAAGCGGACGGCGGCAATCACGCGGAGGTCTTCGGGCGTCAGCAGGCGGATGATGGCTGCCTTGTTTTCATCCTTGCGAAGAAAGGCGCTCAGGTCTTCTATGAGGTTCTGCTTGTTGTAAGGCGTCTGCACCTCGCCAAGATACATACGGATTATGTCGAAAAAATCATCATCGGGCAGGGTCGCCAGGCATTTCCTCCATGCAATGATGCGCTGAACTTTTGGATCTAAAACCATCACTTTACTCCTTCTATCATGCAAGCTTCCATTAACTCATCGAGACTGGAACTATCTACATACCTCATGATGCGATACGAATATCCCTGCTCCGCAAGAAACTTCTGGCGGTTCGCGCCGAAGTCTTCTTCCACCGTGTTGCGGGTAATCAGGGTAAAAAAGCGGGACAGGCGCTCTTTGGGGCGCAGGATGCGTCCAAGTCGCTGTGCCTCTTCCTGACGGGAGCCAAAGCTGCCGCTCACCTGTATGGCTATGCTCGCGTCGGGCAGGTCTATGGCGAAGTTTGCCACCTTGCTGACCACGAGCACCTTTATCACCCCGCTGCGGAAGTCCGCGTATATCCTGTCGCGCTCCGTGTTGGGGGTCTTGCCCGTGATGATGGGGGCATGAAGCAGGGATGCCGCCGCCTGCAACTGGCCGATGTACTGGCCGATGACGAGGATTTTGTCTTGGGGAAAGCGCTCCACAAGCTCCTGCACCACTTGCAGTTTCTTTTCATTTTCGCTTGCAAGCCGATGCTTTATCCTCGCACCCGCAATGGCATATTCTATCTCTTTGTCAGCCTCAAGGTCTATCCTGACTTCCACACATTCGGCGCTGGCAATCCACCGCTCTCGTTCCAGCTCCTTCCACGGCACATCGTAGCGTTTGGGACCGACAAGGGAAAAGACGTGCCCTTCGCAGCCATCTTCCCTGACGAGCGTTGCGGTAAGCCCCACTCGGCGCACCGCCTGCAGCTCCGCAGCCACCCGGAACACGGGAGCCGGAAGCATATGCACTTCGTCATAAATCACCAGCCCCCAGTTGTTGTTGCGGAACAGCGAAAAGTGCGGATACGGACCCTCTTTGTCGGGCCGCCAGGTGAGTATCTGGTAGGTGGCTACGGTGACGGGCTTTATGAGCTTCTCCTCCCCCGTATATTCCGCCACCTGCTCGCGCGTCAAATTCGTCTTGTCAAGCAGCTCGCCAATCCACTGGTGCACTGCCGAGATGTTCGTGGTGACGATAAGCGTATTTGTACGGAGATGAGCCATGATGTTCATCCCCACTATGGTCTTGCCCGCTCCGCAGGGAAGCACTATCGTTCCAAAGCCTGTTCCCGGGCGACCGTCGCCGATGAGCGAACGGGCTGCCGCTTCCTGATAGTCGCGGATAGCGAAGGGCTTGCCAGACAGCGTTGTTTTCCGCAGTACAATATCCAGCGGCTCGCCATCGACGAGGGGTACATCATCCTTCACCGGCCAGCCTATCTTGAGCAGGTTCTGCTTTACCGTGCCCCTGTCCGTCAGCGGCAGGAGGAAGCAGAAGCTTTTTTCAACATCGCTCAGCTCCACGCCGGAGTCATCGGCAGGGGGCTGATATTCACAGTCGCGGAGCATCTTTTTTGCAAAAGGGTTCGCTCCTATTTCCTTGTACACGTAAGGGGAATTTGACACGAGGTAGAGGTAGGGGACTTTCTGTCCGCCTTCTTCCATGACGGGACCGGGCACAAGGCGGAGTTTTCCGAAGCGCAGCGCTGTTTCCTGCATCCACATCACGACGGACTGAGGAACTTCATAGCGCGCAAAGTCTTCAAGCGTGGCAACCGCCATCTCGCTCGTAAAGCCGGCGCTTGCCGCATTCCACAGGGAGAGGGGGCTGAGCTGATAGGTGTGCAGATGCTCGGGCGAGCGCACCAATTCGGCAAAGGGGATGAGCGCGTCGGCACATTCCTTCGCTCGGGGCGCATGTACGTCGAGCAGCAGGGTCCTGTCAGACTGTACAATCAAGGGGTTGTCAAACTGTGGCATAGCTAGTTATTATACCACAAAACATGCAAATTGTTTTCTATATTGTGGAATTTTTTTTAGAAAGCTGTGTGATTTTGCTTTCCGTGTTGTAAAAATCCCCGTTCGGGTGTAATAGCCAGCTCGCCATTAAAATCACGGTGCCCACTTTACCGCAGTGCTTTTTTTCGGTACAATACAAGCCTTATGGAATTTACGCAAGAACAAATCGATGCATTGGCTGTCAATGAAGTCGAAATCATGAAGAAAATAGCCGCGGAGCTGAACATCCAGCTGTATCAGGTAAACGCGGTCATCAGTCTGGTTGCCGAGGGCTGCACCATCCCCTTTATTTCCCGCTACCGCAAGGAAAAGCACGGGTCTCTTGACGAGGTACAGGTACGGGACTGCGACCACCTCTTTACTTCGTATAAAAACCTTGAAGAGCGCCGCATTGAGATTGTGAAGGGCATCTTCAACCAGAACAAACTCACCGAAAGCCTCTACAACGCCGCTATGAATGCAAAGACGCTCACCGAGCTTGAAGACCTGTGGGCACCCTTCAAGAAGAAGAAGAAAACGCGCGGTATGGTCGCTGCTGAAAAAGGCCTTGAACCGCTTGCAGATGCCATGGCAGAGCTTGACGACAAGGCGCTGGAAGCAAAGGCCGCCGAGTTCATAAAGACCGATGCAGAGGAGGAAGCGCTGAACGTACCCACCGTGGAGGCCGCTATACAGGGTGCAAAGGACATCGTTGCCGAGCGCGTGTCCCAGGACACAAAGAACCGCGAGGCAATCCATGATCTGTATATGGCTTCCGGCAGCATTGAAACCAAAGGCATTGTTCCCGAAGGGCAGGACGAGGAAACCGTCAAGAAGAATTCCACCTATCAGATGTACTGGGACTACAGCGAGCCGCTCAATCAGGTAAAGCCCCACCGCATACTTGCCATGAACCGCGGCGAGCGCGAGGGCATGCTGGAAGTGAGCCTCAACGTAGCGGTGGACGACGCAGTAAAGGAAATCCAGAAAAAGTACAAAATCCCCAACAGCCACTATGGCGCTGCCATCGAAGACGGCGTAGTGCGCCTCCTTTCCCCTGCCGTCCTGCGCGAAATCCGCAGCGACGAGAGCAATGAAGCAGACGAGCACAGCATAGGCATTTTCAGCGGCAACCTGCGCAACCTGCTGATGACACAGCCCATCAAGGGCAGCCGTGTTCTGGGCATTGACCCCGGAATCCGCACCGGCACAAAGTGCGCCGCCTTAGACGAAACGGGTAAGTACCTTGGCTATTTCCTCATCAAGCAGGTAGTTGCGCCGGAAGAGGCGTACAACTTGCTCAAGATTGCCATCAAGAAGTATGACATTCAGGTGGTGGCAGTGGGCAACGGCACGGGCAGCCAGGAAGTGCAGGCAATCGTGAGCAAGGTAATCAGTGACAATTATCCCGACGTGCGCTACACGGTTGTCGATGAAAGCGGTGCCTCTGTGTATTCCGCAAGCGACATTGCGCGCGAAGAGTTCCCCGAGCTTGACCTGACCATACGAGGTGCCATCAGCATGGGGCGCAGGCTGCAGGATCCCCTTGCCGAGCTGGTAAAGATTGATCCCAAGGCAATCGGCGTGGGCCAGTATCAGCACGATGTGAACCAGAAAAAGCTTTCCGACACGCTTGACGAAGTGGTGAGTTCCGTTGTGAATCAGGTGGGCGTAAATCTGAACACGGCTTCTGCCTCCCTGCTCAAATATGTTTCGGGCATCAATTCTTCCCTCGCAAAGAAAATCGTGGCATACCGCGATGCGAACGGCAAGATTACAAGCCGCAATGACTTGATGAAGGTGAGCGGACTTGGCCCCAAGGCTTTCGAGCAGTGCGCAGGCTTCCTGAAGATTCCCGAGAGCGAGAACCCTCTGGACAACACCTGGGTGCACCCCGAAAACTACGAGGTAGCAAAAGAGGTGCTGCCTCTCGTGCAGAAAAAGGAAAAGCTTTCCGCCGAGCAGAAGAAGCAGCTTGAAGAGAAATACAAGGTTGGCGAGACAACCATCAACGATATTATGGAAGAACTTGCCAAGCCAAACCGTGACCCGCGCGACGGCTATCCCGCCCCCATCATGCAGAAGGGAGTGGTCAAGTTTGAAGACCTGAGCGTGGGCATGAAGGTAACGGGGAAAATCCGCAATGTTGCAGATTTCGGCGCCTTTGTGGACATAGGTCTGCACGAAACAGGGCTTATCCACATCAGCGAGCTGAGCGACAGCTTTGTTGAGAACCCCATGGACGTGGTGAAGGTTGGCGACGTGCGCGAATGCACGATTATCGGTCTTGACGCTGACCGCAAGCGCATAAGCCTTTCGCTCAAAAGCGATGCCGCAAGCCGCATACAGCACGAGGGCATGGGCTCCTCATCCGGCGAAGCTGGGGGTGTGAAGAAGCGCGTTGTCATCGTAAAGAAAGGCTCGGCTCATGCAGCCGCCCAGAAGGGCGATCGTCCCCGCCGCGAGCGCCCGAACTACGGCAGCGACGACGGCCTGCGCTACAATCCCTTCGCGGAATTATTGAAAAACAGGAAATAATGTACAAGGGCACCTCAAAAAACTCACGTATGGTGATTTTTTTGAGGGCCTGCTTTTCCACAATATAATACGAGGAACAGGTCTACCTTATGTCCGCCCTCATCGACGTAAAAGTGCCCCGCAAAAACTGCTTGCGTTTTCCACCACCCCATGCAGCGTATCTGGTCCACAACGGGGACAACTATCCTGTGTATGCCGTGAACTGGTACCATGCCATTGCCTACTGCAACAAGCGGAGCCTTAAGGAAGGGCTGCCCCCTGCTATACGATTAAGGGGATCTATGACTGGGACAGGATTTCATACAAGGATGTTCCAACGGAAAAGAACAAGGCATGGGATGCCGCCAGCTGTGACTGGAATGCCAATGGCTACCGGCTGCCTACGGAAGCCGAGTGGGAATACGCTGCCCGTACAGGGGACAACACTACGAACGCGCTTACGTGGAGCGGCACAAGGTCGGAAACAAAGCTGGGGGACTATGCGTGGTATCAGGAAAACAGCAAGGTTCCTAAAACTTTCACATCGTACTTTGGGAAGAGAGATGGCTATAAATGCCAAGCACACGAGGTCAAGACCAAGAAGCCGAATGCATAGTACGCACGGCTTCTTCTTTGGTCAACAACGAATCCTCTCATTCTTCCCTTTCCTCATCCGGCAGGACAGATTTAGGCATCACCGTCTTGGGCCGCTCCTTCTTTTCCGCCTGCTGTGCCGAAATGCGGGCGGGAGAGCCGCGGCGCAGCAGGCGGGGGTCGAGCTTGGTGGCAAGTTTGAACTTCGCTATTACCCAGTCGCAGAGACGGGAATACAGCACCATGTCAAGGATAAGCCCGCCGAGGAAGCTGAGCATCCAGGCAAACAGGAGGACGGTCGGATTATCTATGCGCAGAATGACTCGCAGCAACAAGGTGCTGACAACAGCGAGCAAGACGATGACCAGCAGCGTCATCACGATGTTGACAACCGTAGCGGCAAGCACAAAGAGGATTGTGAAAGCTTTTTTTGTCATTGTTTATCTCCTTTTGAAGAATCTTTCGCTTGCAGGAAGAAGGACAGCGCAAACAGCAGCGCACAGATGACGACTGACATATCCGCCACGTTGAAGGTAGGCCAGCGTTCCATCCCGAAAATATTGAAAAAATAGCAGTCAACAAAGTCCACTACGCCCTCTGGCCGGAAAAAACGGTCAATGAGATTACCAAGCCCCCCTCCTATGATGCCACAGACAGCCCAGCGTTGCAATCGGGTAAAGACATTGCTGCGGAAGTAAAAGATGAGCATAAAGATTATGATGACGAGCGGCATGATGGCAAAGAGCCGCAGCCTCACAGGCGCAGAAAGTCCTGAACCAAGACTGAAAGCCACCGCCTTGTTGCGCACATGGATGAGGCGGACATAATCGCCGATTACGGAAATTACCCCCTCATCGGAAAAAGGGCTAAGGCGGGGAATGTAGCGCACAACCAGCGCTTTGCTTATCTGGTCGGCAATGATGACTATCGCCGTCAAGACGAGGGGCAGTAATTTTTCTGAAAGAGGCTGTCTTTCTTGCGTATCTTGCATAGGCTCCCAGTATATCGAACTTTGCATGAAAAGTCTATGGAGTGAGAGATTTTGCGATGGCAGTTTCAAGCTCCACGGCGAGATGGTTTGCCGTATACAGGCTGCCATCGCGGGAAAGCTTCAGCATCGCGGCAAGCAGCGGGTCCGTGTGTTCGACAAGTCCCCAGCCTGGGGCAGGATTGTCTTTCAGCTCCGCAATATCCGCAGTGGCAAGGACGGTACGACCTTCTTTCTGTATGCCGAGAAAGCTTTGCGGCGGAATGGCATCGCCTGCAAGGACGACGGAAGAAACGCCTTCCCCTGTCACAATGGCAAGCAGCACTTCCGCCATATCTATGAAGCAGTCCGCTTTCTGTGAATCTTCCCATGCCTTGTATTCATCGGGGGAGCGGAGGCGCATATTGCAGAACGTGGCGCGGCGGAAGGGCTTTGTGTAGGCAAGCTTCCCCTCCTGACCGAAAGCCTTGCCGTAAAAATCCGCCGCGTAGACAGTGTTTCCGTCGCGGGCAAGCTTGACCAGAAGCGGTTCGTAGAGCCGCACCGTGGCGCAGTCCGAAGGCAGAAAGAGTATGGTCTGCCCCGTCTTTGCCTCGTCTTTGGGAACGTATTTGCTTACGAGGGCTGCTTTTTTTTCAAATGGCTTTCCCTGTGGCGTAAAGCCCTCCGCAAGATTACCGCAGTAAGCGGTCTGCGTCCTGACGACGCCGTACTTCTGCAAGTTCACCTGTACAGGGCGGAAAAACACGATGAGAGCCACGAGGGGAACGAGCAGAAAGAGGTTTATGAGAGAGCTCAGGATAAAAAGAATGCCGTAATGGTCAACGATGAGGTTGTCGTTCAGCCGCAAAAGCGCGCGGAAATTCCAGATGAAGACAGAAAAAGAGAGGATAAGCACAGCGAGGGCTTGCAGCGACAGCCCCCAGGAGATGATAAAGAGGCAGGACAAGACAAGGCTCAATGCAGGCAGGGTAGCTACGGGGTCGGTGCGGGCATCCCGAATAAAGAAAATCCTCGCGCAGCTTATGATGAGCAGAAGCGCAATCACAAGCTCGCCCATCGTCTCTTGTGTCAGGGGTAACATCATGCCCGCCATTCTA
This sequence comes from uncultured Treponema sp., assembly GCA_937885235.1. Lineage (GTDB taxonomy): Bacteria > Spirochaetota > Spirochaetia > Treponematales > Treponemataceae > Treponema_D. The sequence goes on along the minus strand of CAKZZK010000126.1, from coordinate 12,557 downwards.
ACGCAAAAAAAGCGCTTCTGCTAGCTGTTTTTTGCTTTAAATAAAGTCCGGCAGCTGATATACTGTAGGTATGGCACAGGAAAAGAAGACGGTGGATGTTTCTAAAATCCGTTCAGCAATACAGTCAGGAAACCCTTTGGTTTTCATGACATACACCTTTCCCCGTCAGGCAGAAAGCTATATGGATGAGGTCATCAAGGTCTTTCTGACAGAAATAGGGCAGACGCAGCTGGCAGAGCTCTTTGCCTACTGTCTGAGGGAGCTGGTGAACAATGCGAAGAAAGCAAACGCAAAGCGCATCTATTTCGAGCACAAGCGCCTCTCCATCTTTAAGAGTGCCGATTACGAGGAAGGCATGTCTACCTTCAAAAAGGATATGCTTGAAAATCAGGAGCACTACCTCGCAGAACAGAAAGCGCGGAAGATGTATATCAAAATCTTCCTCACGGCAAAAAACGGCACCGTAACGCTGGAAGTGCGCAACAAGGCGGAGCTGACCGTCTTTGAGTACAAGCGCATCCACGACAGGATAACCCGCGCCATGCAGTTTGCATCAGTGGAAGAAGGATTCGTCAACCTGCTCGATGAATCCGAGGGAGCGGGCTTTGGGCTTGCCATGCTTATGCTCACCCTGCGCAAAATAGGGCTGTGCGAGGAAAACTACCGCGTGCTCTGCGAAAACGGCGAGACAATCACCCGCCTTACTATGCCCTACAGTGCGGAGTCCCAAAGGCAGATTTCCACGCTGTCAAAACAGCTGGTGGAACTCATCAACGGGCTTCCCGAATTTCCAGAAAACATCAACGCCATCAACCGCCTCATCAACAATCCCAACAGCAAGATGAGCGACATCGCCATAAAGATTTCCAACGAGGTTGCGCTGACGGGGGAACTGCTCAGGCTTGTGAACTCTGCGGCGTTCTCCCTGTCCACGCCGTGCAGCTCCATAGGCGATGCAGTAAAATTTGCGGGCATACGGGGCATTCGGAACCTGCTCTTTTCCATTGGCTCCATGCAGTCCCTCAGCGTGGATTCCACCGAGCGCAAGAAAGCCCTCTGGAGCCATTCTTCCTGTGTGGCGTTCTATGCATACAACCTCGCCCGCGTCTTCTTCAAGCCGGGGGCTGGCAAGGAATTCATCGAGGACAGCTATGTATGCGGACTCCTGCACGATATGGGCAAGATTGTCTTTGAGTCCGCCCATCCTGCAATTTATGAAAAGATAAATGCGCTCTGTGTACGGGAAGGGGTGTCCCAGGATTTCTTTGAGCAGATGGTGGCAGGCGCAAACCATGGCGAAATCGGCGCGAAGGTTGCAGAAAAGTGGAATTTTCCTTCTATTATTACAGACATCATCCGCTATCACCATGAGCCGGAGCGTGCTCCGGAATCGATATGGCGGCTTGCGGCGCTTATCAATTTTTCAGACCAGCTGGTACACTACAAAGACGGCTCGGTGGAGTTCGCGCAGTTCAATCCCAAGGTGCTTGCCCTCTTCAATATCAGCGGGGAAGGACAGGTGCGGCAGCTGAGCGAACAGCTCAGCGCTCGTTACCAAAACGGCGGAGGGCACTGACCCACGCCTGCATAAGGATGCCAAAGGCGACCCCCACGTTGAGCGATGCTTTCAGCCCCGTCATAGGAATGGAGACCCGCCCGTATTCAGCGCGGGCAAGCGCTTCCGGGCTTACGCCAAGCTCCTCTGAGCCGATGATGACCGTACCCTCTTTGGGAAAGACAAAATCCGCAATATCAGTGCCGCCCGTTTCCAGAACGAAGACGGGCTTGTCGCGCGGCAGCTCGTCAAGCGTGCAGCGCGTGTAGCCCAGCGTCTGTATACAGCCCATAGCGCTGCGCTGCGCCTTGCTGTGCTCCGGGTCAGTGCAGAGCGGCGAAAGAAACACCCTGTCACAGCCCATAGCCTCTGCGGTGCGAAAGATGGAACCAAGATTAAAGGGAGAGCGTATATCCTCTGCGTATACAGAGACATTGGGAAAATAAACTCTTTTTGCATTATCCTGCGCTTCCGCTGCATGGGGGGCAATAACCAAATCCCATTCGGCAGGAAAAGTACCTATGATGGCAAGCAGGGCATTGCGGGCGCTGTTGCACACCCTGCGTTCGTCAAAATTCTCTACGGCAAGCAGCCGCCGCAATTCCACGGCAGCTTCAGGCGCAAGCTTGGGGTCTTTCAGCAGTATATCTGCCACAGTCCGAATATATGCCTTCCGGCTCAGCCGGGGAAAGCTGTACGCGGTTCCTGTCTCCGCTATGCCGGCGATGTCCCGCTCCAGTTCTCCAAAGGTCAGCGCCAGCTTGCGGCGCTTCTGTCCCGCTTCAAGCTGGAAGAGCCTGTCTGGTGCAATCATAAAAAAGCCGTCAGTAGGCGAGCTTTACGAGGTCAAAGAGGTCATCGCTCGTCATGCTCCGCGGCAGGCTGTTCACAAGCTCAAGCTGCCCCGCATCCTCAACGGCGAGGGAAAGCTGCTCTATGCTCAAGGACAGGTCTTTCAGGCGGGCGGGCAGGTTCGCCTTTGCAATCTTCTTCCGCACGTAGTCGGCAAGGTCTGTCGCAGCCTTTGTGTTATCGGCATCAGAAGCGGTGACGCGCAGGATGTGCGCAAGCTTTGCAAGCCTGTCCAGCCTGAACTTTGAGGCATCATCTATGATATATGGAAGGAGGATGGACGCGGTGAGCGCGCGGGAAATGGAAAAGCGTGAATTCAGGCAGAGCGCAAGCAGCGAGCCTGCGCCGATGGAAGCAGTCGCCGCCGCCAGAGATGCCATACAGCCGCCCTGACTCTGCAAGACCTCCTGCGGGGTAGTCATATCAAGCGAGGGACTGCCGTTTACCGCATAGCCGAGCAGTTCCACGGATTTTTCAACGAGCATATCGCTGAAAAAATTGGACTTCGGGCTCAGATAGGCTTCCAGCGCGATGCCGAGTGTCTCCAAGAACATAGAGGCGCTCTGGTTGTCGGAAAGCGAAAGCGTGAGGTTGGGGTCGCAGAGCACTGTCTTGCACAGATTCTTCTGTCCTTTCAGGAGCTTGGTCATGGAAGAGCGGGAATCGACGAGGGGAATGCAATCGGAAAAAATAAAACAGTCGCGGATGGTTGACGGAACGCAGATGAGGGGAAGCGGTTCCACCGCCGTATTGTTCTGTTCAATCGCCGTGTAGATGTCGCGGCTGTCGTTATAGAGCGATGCCACCGCGCGTCCGAGCGTGACCGCTTTGGTGCCGCCTATGGCGATAAGGCCTGAAATGTGTGCCTGCCGTGCCAGCGCAAGCGCATTGGCTACCGTCTTGGTGTCAGCACGCTCCGCCATATTGTCAAACATAAAGAAGTCCAGCTTTCTGTCGGTAAGCGGCTGTACGATTTTATCTCCTGAACCAACCTGCCGCAGCGTGGGGTCAATGATCAGCATGAACTTATCGCCCCACGGCCTTACAAATTCCCCAAGACGGCTTGTTGTATAAGCCCCTAATACAATATTCTGTTGGATTCTAAAGATAAAATCAGCCATACTATTCTTCCTTGCTTATAAAAAAAGGACGGAATAGCAGGCTTCCGTCCTTTTCCCGTATCATAATCTAAAACTTAAAGACCGTACGCGCTCAAAATCTTGTCCGCAGTGGCGGCAAGCGTAGCCGCACTGAAGTAATTCGGATCCTTAAGCTTTTCCCTTACAGCTTCTATGCGGTCCATGCGAACATCGGGGGTTTCCCTCGCTATCGCAGTCAGCTTCTGAGCTTCAAGCATCTCCTTCGCTTCTTCAGAAATGCTTATCTCATCGACACCCATGGACACGGGATAAGGCGTAGATACACGTCTGTTACCCTGCAGATTGTTTAGCGGATTAACCGAAGCAATTTTGTCTATCATCATACCTAACCTCTCATACTTATTATCGGAAAACACACTTAAAAGTTTAGCACTTTTAAGCCCTTGCTCCTGAAATAAAGACTGCGAATTCTCCCAGAATTTTCTCTCTGGAAGCGTAGTCTGCCAGCACTTCGCTCGCCGTTCCCTCCGTTATCTCCTCGTGCAGCTTGGTCAGCTCCCGTCCCACAACCACACGACGTCCACCGTCTATATCGGAAATATCCGCCAAAAGTTTACTTATTCTGAACGGGCTTTCATAGAGGATGACTGCCTCTTCCCGTGCCATAAGCTCCTGCAGGCGCCGCTTTCTGCGTCCCGGCTTGGGGGAAAGAAAGCCTTCAAACACGAGCGTCTTGCCGCCCGCCCCCGCTACGCTTACAAGCGCGGCAAAGGCACTCGGTCCGGGAATCGGCAGCACCGTATGCCCCGCTTTCCTTGCCAGTTCCGCAAGCACCGCTCCCGGGTCGCTTATGCCGGGCGTTCCCGCATCGCTCGCATAGGCGACTTTCTGCCCTTCATCGAGGAGGGCGATTATCTTCTGTGCGGCTGCCTCCTCGTTCTGCGCGCGGCAGCTGATGAGTGGCTTGCGAATGTCAAAGTGCGTCAGCAGTTCCAGCGTATGCCGCGTATCCTCTGCGGCAACGACATCGACAGCCTTGAATGTCTCCAAGGCGCGGAACGTTATATCCCCCAAATTCCCGATGGGCGTTGCCACCATGTATAATTCCGACACACTTTCATTGTACACAATTTTATCTTAAAAGTCCATCTTTTTTTAGGTGATTTTCACAAAAACTGGCGATTTGCTGTAACTTGCATTGCTCGCATTTGTTATGTCATCTTTGTCTGCACGATGGAGCCGGGGGACAGCATAAAGCTTGCCCTGCCCAACACGTCGCCGGCAAGGTGGTCAAGCTCCAATACTTCTGTGGTGCGCGTGAATGACAGGGGCAAGGTGAACGTGGAAGATTAGCAGGGGCGGCGCTTCCACGCGCCTTCATACTAAAACTGAAATAGTCCGTGTCTCGGTTCTGAAATCGACGAGTCATGAGTTGCGACTCGTCGAGTCACGAGTTCGGACTCGTCGGGTCGTGACTTCGGACTCGTCGAGTCGCGGTTCCAAACTCGTTCGGTTTGCAAAACGAAAAAATTCTGTTAGTTCTGTTCAAAAGCGTATGCCTCATCAATTATATATATGAGGGATTACGATATGAACATGGATACAAAGATTTCCGCCGACATGGATGCCGCAGATATAAACGCGCGGTACGACCACGCCTGCAAGACATTGCTCGCCGAAAAGTACATTCTCGCTTGGATTATGAGGGACTGTCTTGACGAGTACAGGGACATATCAATAGAAGATATTGTCACGAAGTACATCGAAGGCACGCCGCAAATCGGCGAGGTTCCCGTTATGCCGAATGAGACGAATGCCGCAATCCGTGGCATCGGCACCGAGGACACAAGCATAAACGAGGGCTGCATAAGCTATGACATCCGCTTTATGGCGACAGTGCCCTCGACAGGGAAGCCAATACAGCTTATAATAAATGTGGAAGCCCAGAATGACTTTTCACCCGGCTACCCGCTAGTAAAGCGCGCGCTGTACTACTGCGCCCGCATGATTTCTGCGCAGTATGGAACGGAATTCGGCAAGATGGATTATGCTAAGATTAAGAAAGTCTATTCCATCTGGATCTGTATTGACCCGCCGAAAAAACGGCGCGGGACAGTCACGGCGTACAAGATGCGGGAGTGCGACCTTGTGGGAAAAGCGGAGGAGCCGCTTGCCAACTATGACCTGCTGACGGTAGTGATGGTCTGTCTTGGCGGAAAGCGGCGCAGAGCCGTGTTGCGGCTTTTGAATACGCTGTTGTCCAAAACGACAAAAGTGGCAACAAAGAAGAAGGTTCTGGAGCGGGATTTTAACATTCCGATGAATACGAAATTTGAGGAGGAGGCAACATTTATGTGCAATCTAAGTGAAGGCGTTTACAAAAGAGGTTACGACAAAGGCAAAGCGCAAGCTGTCTGGACATTGATGAAAACGGCGAATGTGACGAAGGAGAAGGCTATGGATTTGCTTGAAATACCGCCGGAAAAGCGGGAAGCTTACGGGAAGCTTGTGCAGAAAATGGGGCAGGGAAAGTCTGTGTTGTAAGCAGCAATGGCAGTCGCTGTGTTGCGGCTGCCATTTTCGTTGTCAGGCAGAAATGCAGCGGCAGAAACAATCGCAGTCTTTATGTACCAGAATTACAAGTTCCCGTGACAGTTGCCCCCGTCCCAATAGTGACACCGCTGGTGCCTGCATCAATATCTTTATAGTTTTCTGTATTGGTTTCACCAGCTTTAGCAGTAACAGTTCCGCCTGAAATGGTGATTTTGCCACAGGAAGCTATGCTCGCCACTCCTCCCTTGCCAATACCGGCACCTCGGACAGTAGCTGTAGCCTCAATTTTTCCGCCAGAGATGGTAATAGTACTACATTGTGAGGAATGACCAGACCCAATACCGGCACCGCCGCCGTCAAGCTCGTAGCTGATGGTATATGTCTCCGCCGTCCACTTCGCGTAGAGCGTGATGTCTGACGTTATCGCGGTGCTAAAGCTGAATGTGGATGTGCATCCGCTGTCGCTGTACCAGCCGTCAAAATTATAGCCCGTCTTTGTCGGGCGGGGGCTGGCAGAAGCGCGGACTTGCCGCTTGCCACCGTCTGGGATGCAACGACACACCCCCCGTCGGTATCAAACGTCACCGTATAGCTTTGCCCGCTTCCGCCCGAGCTTGTCATACCCGAATCATCTTCTGTCTGCGCAGTGACAGCGGGGTCATCATCGTCATCGTTTGCCGTCTGGCAGGACGCAAAGGCAAAAGCCAGTGCCAGAGCCATAAGCGACATCGCAAGTTTCATCACATCTTTCATAGAGTTCTCCCGTTACGGACAGGGAGACATACCGGCATATCCGTGCTGCGAATAGTGGCTCCGGCGTACCCAGCCACCGCGGCTATATGCGGAAAAGCCCCTGCCGCCGACAAGAGCTTCATTATGAGGAATTGAATTGTATATGGAAGTGCAATGACGGCTGCTAAAGCCGCAGGTTTACTGTTTAGAGCGCAGTTCTGCCTTCGCCGAAGTCATTCTACGGGCGTGTCAAGAGCTTTTGTGAAAAAAATTGCTTTTTTTACGCAAGGCATGACTACAGTGTAACACGGCTCCCGGCATCTGTAAAGTTTATTTTTTTGCTATGCGCATTTTCACCGGCGCAAAACTTAGTCCTAACATCGGCTTCCAAAAATCCGATAAGTTGAATGGGATATTTGGTACAGGGGTGACATTTCTATGACTGTAAACAACAAACAGATAACGACGGCTGTGGCGGCGGGGCTTTTCGTTTTGGCGGGGATTATCGCCTTCGGGCTCATCATGACGCTGTGCGGCTTCGGCGTGCTCATGCCCTTTGCGGCGATGCTTTACGATGTATACGGATTTTCGAGCTTCCTCATTCCGGCATTTCTCTGCGTGGCAGGGGCATTCTGCAAGGACGCAACATGGTCAATACAGCGCATCGTCTGCCTTGCCATCAGCGTAGTGCCCTTCTTTACCATATCTGCGGCGGAACAGGCTGCCCGCAGAATTGCCGTGGAAGACATCGGTCCCATAGCGATTACAAAAATCCTCATCCTCATGGCGATTGCAATCCTGCTCGCCGTCATGGAATACCTCGTGGCAATGGTGCTCTCCACTTCCTCGGTTGACGGGAATATCCGCCCAAGGCTCAAAGAATGCAAGGCTTTCTGCCTCCGAAAGCTGCAGGGCGCAAAGCTTCAGGCAAGCAGGCTCCGCACCGATCTCGGCATCCGCATGGAGGAACTGCGCCGCGCCGCCAAGGATGCTGTTTCGGAGGAAGGCACAGCAAAAAAAGCCCCCGCGACCGATACAGGCAGCGAGGAAAGCGATTACGTTACCGTTGATATGGCTGAATTCGACACAAAATCTTCTATAGAAGATAAAGAAAATAGCGAGGTCAGCGCGGAAGATGCGGAAATCGAAGCTGCCGTGGAAAAAAGCATAGACGAGGCGGTGAGCAAGCTCTTTTCGTCTAAGCCGGAGGTAGACGAAGAGGAGCCGGACAACGGCGATATGCTGCACACGCTGGAACGCATGGGCATTATCCGCCCTGACGGTGCTGACGGTGCAGACTTGGATATGCAGAACCTCGATGCAAACGAGCTTGCCGTGGACGAGGAGGAAGAGGAAGCCATCGAGTCCTTCGGCGGCATTCCCGTTGAAGAGACCTCGTTTGACGATGCTCCTGCCGATGACGAGGTTCAGCCTTCTGCTCCCGCCTTTGAAGAGGTCGGCATAATCAGCGACACGGAAGAGCAAAACGAAAAGCCGCGAGCTGACGAAGCAGCAAGCACCGCAATGCAGGTCTTCCGCAACGAAGAAGAAGAGTCCCCCGAAACAGAAACAGTCGCGATGGAGGATTTCCGCGAAGAAGAGCAGGAAGAGGCTTACGATGCGGTGGATGCGGAAGAGGAAGAAAGCGAATACGGCGGGACTGTCGATATGTATGAGCTCTCTCTCGATGAGGTCTTTGCAAAAATGGACGAGGACGCAGAGGAAGAGGTTCAGCATGCCGAAGAGCGGCAGCAGGAATATGAAGAGAGTTCTGCCATCTACGCCTCCCAGTATGGCACGCAGATAGAAGAAAACCTCACCACAGACAAAGAAGAAGAGCTCGACGTGGTTTCAGACAACGACTACCTTGATGAAGACGAGCTCGCCGTTGATTCCGCCACCATAGCCCGCATTGCCGAAGAAGAAACGCCGCAGCCGGAGCAGATTGTCAAGCGCGCCATACAGGCGGATGGCACGCCAATTCCCCTGCCGGAACCACGCAGGCCGCGCGGGCCATATACCGTCTCCACGGAGCTGCTGACAGCCTACGAAGACAATCCCTACTGGATAATCGATGAGGAGACTAATCAGGCTGCGGAGAACCTCAAGGCGACGCTCAGCGAGTTTGGCATCAAAGCTGAGGTAACGGGCATTCGCAAGGGACCTGTCGTGACCATGTTTGAAATCCTCCCCGCGCCGGGCGTAAAGCTCAGCAAGATAGTGGCATTGCAGGACAACATCGCGCTCCGCCTTGCCGCCAGCTCTGTGCGCATTGTGGCACCCATTCCGGGCAAAAAGGCAGTGGGCATAGAGATTCCGAACAAGAACCGCGCTATTGTCTCTTTCCGCGAGTGCATTGAACAGGATGTCCCCGAATGGAAGAAGATGGCGGTGCCCGTCATCCTCGGCAAGGACATTCAGGGAGAAATGCAGATAATGGACTTGGTAAAGACGCCGCACCTGCTGATTGCAGGCTCTACGGGCGCCGGAAAATCGGTCTGCGTGAACAGCATGATTTTGAGCATACTGTACAAACGCAGTCCCGACCAGGTGAAGCTCATCCTCATTGACCCCAAAATCGTGGAGCTCAAGCTCTACAACGACATTCCGCACCTGCTCACCCCCGTCATCACGGAGCCCAAAAAGGCTATGCAGGCGTTGCAGTACTGCCTGTGCGAGATGGAGCGGCGCTATGCCCTGCTTGACGGCATGGGAGTAAGGGATATTTCTTCCTATAATAAGCGCATTGTGGAACGCAGGATAGCCACGGAAAAGCTGCCGTATCTCATCATCGTCATCGACGAATTTGCAGACCTCATGGCGACCACGGGAAAGCAGCTTGAGACAGTGGTCGCGCGCCTTGCCGCAATGAGCCGCGCCGTGGGCATCCACCTCGTGCTTGCAACACAGCGGCCGTCGATTGACGTCATCACCGGCTTGATAAAGGCAAACATTCCCAGCCGCGTGGCGTTCATGGTGGCAAGCAAGACGGACAGCCGCATCATAATAGACCAGATGGGGGCAGAAAAGCTGCTCGGCAAGGGCGATATGCTTTACGCAAGTTCCACAGATCCCTTCCCCGTGCGCATTCAGGGCGCATTCGTAAGCGATCAGGAAGTGGAAAACGTGGTGGAAGCCGTCAAGTCCTGGGGTGAGCCCGAATACATCGATGATGAAATCTTTGTTCCCGATGACGACGAGGACGAAGATGACCAGATGTCTCTCATGGGGGACAACGGAGACGATCCCCTCTATGACAAAGCGCTGGACATAGTGGTGCAGGCGGGTAAGGCAAGCGCATCCTACATACAGCGCCGCCTCAAGATTGGCTACAATCGCGCCGCCCGTCTGGTGGAGCTCATGGAAGAGCGGGGCATTGTCGGTCCCGCAAACGGTTCAAAGCCGCGCGAGCTTATCCACGTACCGTGAGATTTTGCATAACGATAGGATGTTGGAAAAGAATGAACGAGAATAAACGGAATATTGTCCTCCGAAGGAGTATGCTGCCCCTGTGGCTCTGCGCGTTTTTGCTCTGCGTGCCGTCCTGCGCAAAGGAAAAGCAGGATGATGCCATGCAGCCGGACGAGACAGAAATCCATGCAAACGAAGAAGGAGCGAACGCCACCCCGTATGAGGTGATGGTGACACCTCAAAAAGAAGAGGAAGAAGAAGAGCCTTCCCCCTTTGCCTATCTGCACGATCTTCCTGACGGGGAGCCTGTTACCTTCCATGAGGTATGGGGCTATGTGGTGCAGGACAGGGAATCTGAGCTGAACCCAGATATGCCCATCACGGACATCTGCTATTTCAGCGCAGATATAAATGCCTATGGCGAGATAGAGTCCATTCCCAAAGCGTCAAAACTCGCTGACTACAAGGCGCGAAAGCACTTTGTAGTGACTTGCGAAAGCCGCTCCCTCACACACTTTGTCATTGACCCGCAGTACGGCGTGAGCAAGAAGCTCATCGACTCGATAGCAAAGGGCATAAAGGACTATGACGGCGTGCAGATAGACTTTGAGCTGGTGCCCAAGCGCGACGGCAAGCACTTCCGCGATTTTCTTGCTTCCATCCGCGCCCGCATCGGGCAGGAAAAGTGGCTCACGGTTGCCCTGCCCGCACGTACCCGCACCTTAGACAATGATGTCTATGACTACGCAAAGACTGCCCCCCTTGTGGACCGCATTATAATCATGGCGTATGACGAGCACTGGAGCACGAGCGCTCCGGGAGCCATCGCAAGTATGGACTGGTGCGAGCGCATTGCGGATTACGCAAAAACCGTGCTCCCCCAGAAGAAGCTTGTCATGGGCTTGCCCTTCTACGGGCGCACTTGGCAAGACGAAAATCTCGGCAAGGCGTGGTATTTCAGCGGCATCAACAGGATTATGAATGAAAACGGTACCAGCAGCATTGAACGGGAGAACGGGGTTCCCTATTTTTCATTCAAGAAGGAAATCACTGTGACGGGCTACTTCGATGACACTTACTCCCTTGTGGAGCGACTGCGTATGTATGCCGGCAAAGACATAAACCGCGTGGCATTCTGGCGCATAGGGCAGGAAGACCCCACGTTCTGGGAATGGCTGGAACAGAAATAAGCTGATGATAAAGCAAACTGGTCACGCCGATCTGCCCCTGCACCACGGCACGGTGCCCAAGTGGCTTGCCGACCGCATGATGCTTCTGGGTACGCAGATAACGGAAGCGCTTCTCATTGCGTATGGCAAGAAGGAAGTGCTCCGCCGACTGAGCGACCCGCTGTGGTTTCAGTCGCTTGGCGCGGTGCTCGGCATGGACTGGCATTCAAGCGGCATTACGACAAGCGTCATGTATGCCCTGAAGCGCGGCATCAATGCGCGTGCGAGGGAATTCGGACTCTGCATCTGCGGCGGGCGGGGCAAATACTCGCGCCGCACGCCCTTGGAGCTGCAATTTCTCGGCGATGCCACGGGGCTGGATGCTGACGGGCTTGTGAAAGCGAGCAAGCTTTGCGCCAAGGTTGACAACACCGCTGTGCAGGATGGCTTTCAGCTTTACCAGCACAACTTCATCCTCTCCGATGAGGGGGACTGGGCTGTGGTGCAGCAGGGCATGAACACCGCCGCAAAGACAGCCCGCCGCTACCACTGGTACTCCGAAAACCTTGCATCCTTTGTGGAAGAGCCGCACACCGGCGTGACGGGAGAAAACAGCGGCAGCATCTTGAATCTTACCGACAGCGGCGCAGACAAAACACGCTCTGCAATCCTAAGCATTTCAAGAGAAGAACCGAAGCGCATTCTCAGTGAAGTAAAGGATATTTCCCGACTTGGCCTGCCCGATGCATTGCAGACTCCGCAACAGCCGGAACTGTTCGGCGAAGAAAGCTCCCACAACTGCGTTATGCCTGCCCGCCACGAGCTGCACGCGGAAGATGTTGACTTAAAGCGGCTCGGCGGCGTGCTTGCTACTGCGTACCAGAGCAATCCCAAGGATTTTGAATCGCTTCTGCTTACTCCGGGGCTGGGACCGCGCACGCTGCAATCGCTCACTCTGGTGAGCGAAGTCATCTACGGTACGCCTTCCCGTTTCCGCGACCCCGCGCGCTTTAGCTTTGCGCACGGCGGCAAGGATGGTCATCCCTTTCCCGTCCCTACCCGCATCTACGATGAATCCATCCGCATTCTGGGTGATGCCATAGAAAAGGCAAAAATGGGCTACAAGGACAAGTCCGACTGCCTGCGCCGCCTGCACAGCACCGCGCTCGCCATCGAAGCAAACTG
>CAKZZK010000125.1 GCA_937885235.1 uncultured Treponema sp. | reverse complement strand
GGGGGGTGTAATATAAGGTTTATTTCTATTTCTACAAGCCTTCCCAAAAGTTTGAACCTGTATTCCCTTACGAAAAAACAGTTCGGGGAATTGGGGAAATTTTTTTCTGAAATAGGAAAAATTCAATTTTTTGACATACTTTTGGAAAGTTTCTATGGGGCTGATGAACCCAAAAATCGTTTCATAAAGTCATCCATTTGTCATTTGTTACGTGGTGAAAATCTTTTAGTTACCGAGGGAACGCAGCACAGAGATTATATCTTTATTGATGATGTCATTGATATTCTTTTCTGGCTGGGTATTACTCAGACTTTGGCGGAGAATTATTATTCGGTTCCCGTTGGAACGGGGGTGGCTCCCTCGATACATGACATATTGGATTTCCTGCATGGAGAGGCAAAATCAACATCTGAGATACTGTATGGTGCAAAACCGATGAGGAAGAGCGAGCCGAGTACCTGCGCGGATTTGTCAACCCTGCGTTCCCTTGGATATGAAAAAGAATTGGTTCATTGGAAGGACGGAATGAAAAGACTTGTGGAGGAATTGAAGGATGAAAGTATTGATTAACGGCGGATGCGGCTTTTTGGGAAGCAACCTTGCGTCTTATGGCATTGCGCATGGTTATGATATAGCTGTTTTTGACAACCTTTCCCGGTTGGGGGCATCAAGGAACCTTGAATGGCTTAGGTCGATTGGCAGTTTCACTTTTATTCACGGCGATACCCGTAATAAAAACGATGTGGAAACAGTAATAAGGAATAATCATTTTGATGCCGTTTTTCATCTGACGGGCCAGGTGGCAATGACCACATCGATTGAAAACCCATATAAGGATTTTGAAATAAATGCGATAGGGGCCTTGAACCTCCTTGATTCACTCCGTAAATATAGCCCCGATACCGCAGTATTCTTTTCATCAACAAACAAAGTGTATGGTGACCTTGAACAATATGATTACATCGAAAACGAAAAACGATACACATGCAGGCAGTTTCCCAATGGATTTGATGAAAGCGTCCCTTTGGATTTCAGGTCTCCCTATGGGTGCTCGAAAGGATGCGCTGACCAGTATATGCTTGATTACTATAGGATTTTCGGAATACGGACGACGGTGTTCAGGCATTCTTCAATGTATGGTTCGCGGCAGTTTGCAACGTATGATCAGGGATGGGTGGGCTGGTTTGTCCAGAAAGCTATTGAGCTGTATAACAATCCGAACGCAGATCCGTTTACCATTTCGGGTAACGGGAAGCAGGTTCGCGATATCCTTCATGCGGATGATATGGTAAGCCTTTATTACACTGCGCTTGCAAATGTGGACAGGGTATGTGGAAATGCCTATAATATCGGCGGAACGATGGCGCAGTCATTGAGCCTCCTTGAACTGTTCGATATGCTCGATGAGCTGCTTGGCATAAAGATGAAGTATACCTGGCTTCCGGTGCGTTGCAGTGACCAGAAAGTGTTTGTCGCCGATATAGCTAAAATTCAGTCAAAAATAGGCTGGGTTCCAAAAGTTACCGCCAGAGAAGGTATTGAAAAGATGGTCGGCTGGGTGAGGTCGATATGATGGAAGGAATAAGCGTCGTCATACCTTCCTACCAGGAAGCGGAGAATTTAAGGAACCTTCTGCCCGTACTAAAGGAGAATCTGTCTGCAACAGGTGTTCCGTTTGAAATCCTTTGCGTAGACACCATGGGGGCAATGGATGACACGGAAGAAGTCTGCAGGGATTACGGGGCGACCTATGTGAGGAGGACAGGCGGAAATAATTATGGAAACGCTGTCCGGACAGGGATTGCTTCGGCCCGCTATGGATACACCGTGGTGATGGATGGGGACGGAAGTCATGACCCGAAGTATATCAAAGATTTTTATGGAGAGATTCAGCATGGCTATGATTTGGTTATAGGTTCCCGGTATACGAAAGGCGGAGATACGCAGAATCCTTTTGTTTTGAGGGCGATGAGCTATATGCTGAATCTGACCTACAGGCTCTTTTTCGGTATCAAGGTAAAGGATATTTCCGATAGCTACCGGATTTATCGTACGGAACAAATACAGGCTTTGTCATTAAGCTGTTCTAACTTTGATATCGTTGAAGAAATACTCATCAAGCTGGCAATGACGAAGAAGGATTACGCAATAAGGGAAGTTCCCATTCTTTTTGAAGAACGAAAGGCTGGCGTGTCAAAGCGAAATTTAGGGAAATTTATTCTGAGTTATATATCTACTATTTGGAACTTAAAGCGTCTGCAAAAAAGAAGCAGTGACAAAGCTGTATATGTGTTTTCATTTTTAGTTATAGTTTCATTTTTTACGTGGTTTTTATTGCTGGTGCATAACCCAAATGGAACGCAGCGGTATCTCTTTGATTTTGGTGGTGGTGATTTGTTTGCGGATTTTTTCAATCTTATCAGGCATGTTGTAGATAAAGATCCGTATTTTGCCGGTTCAGAATCTATGTGCCATGTTTATTTACCGTTTGTATATCTGTTTTTTTATCCACTTTCAAAAGTGGACGATTTTTCTATGAATCAGTCTTATGAGGCTTTCTTAGAAAAATGTCATACATCTGAATTGGGGAGCATTGCCCTTGTTTTCTTTCTCTCACTTTCAATGGTATTGTTTGCACATTCATTGCTTTGTTTGTGTGACAGGTATAAAACGAGGAAACTTGTTTTGGTTCCAATCTTAATATCATTTGTTATATTGCATATCCTTCAAAGAGCAAATGTTATTTTAATTGCAGCAGCCTTTTTGAATTATTTTCTTTCCTGTTATGATTCTGAGAATAAATGGTTTCGTCTTTTCGCAACAGTTTCGTTGGTGTTTGTGTCTGTAATGAAAATATATCCGGTGTTATTCGGCATCTTATATCTTCAAAAGAAGCAGTGGAAAGAAATTTTTATTGCGTTTATTTTGGGATTGCTTTTAACTTTTCTACCTTTTTTATACTTCAAACATGGTTTTTCAAATATTCCTCAACTGTTTTCAAATTTGAAAGGGTTTTCTAATATTACGGGGACTTTTCATATTAAGTATCCTGTTTATAGAATATGCAGGTTCATTACTCATAATGAGGTACTTGCGTGGAGACTTGGCAGTATTGGGCGTTATTTTACTGTGTTTTTATCTTTATTGGCTGTTGTATGTGCTTTTTTTGATAAAGATACTTTTAAAAAGACATTGCTCATAGTGCTTTCAGTTCTTTATTTGCCGCAAACATCATTTGTATACTGTATTATATACATAATGCCCGAAATCATTTTGTTTTTTTCACGAGAAACAAAACATTCCCAAAAAAATATTTTTATATTTCTTTATTTCTTACTGATACTTATACCGTTGCGTTTTACTTTTTCTTTTACAAACAGGGCAGGAAACCAAGAGGTCTGGAATGGAAATCTCACTTTGATAAATATCTTTGGTTTTGTTGTCTTGTTTAGTTATACAGTTGTAAGTTTAAAAGAGTTTTTGATGCGCTGCCGTATAAAAAGAATTAGTGGCAAAAAATGATTGCCCCCCTCCTGAGCATCTGCATTCCGACGTACAACCGCGCGGAGTATCTCGAAAAATCACTTGAATCCCTTGTCCGGCAGGACGGGTTTCCGCAGGTGGAGGTTGTCATTTCAGATAACTGCTCGGAGGACAATACTGCGGAAGTCTGCGGGTCATACTGTTCCCGTTACCCGAACATCATCTACCACAGGAACAAGGAAAATATTTATGACAGGAATTTCCCCACGGTTCTGATGCTGGCGCACGGCGTGTTCAGGAAGCTGTTCAATGATACCATGATTTATGAGGACGTCAGCCTGCGCTATCTTATTGAAATCGTCCGGAAATACAGCGGAAGCCGTCCGTTCCTGTTCTTCCTGAACGGGCAGCAGCTTCCGGAAAAGATACTCCCTGTTACGGAGCTGGAAAACTTTGAAAGGTTCTGTATCCTTACCGGCCACCGCCTGACGTGGATTGCAGGCTTCGGGCTGTGGGAGGAACAGTGCGTGAATCTGGAAGATGAATTCCCGTATTGCGGAACGAACCTGTGGCAGACATACAAGGCCCTGCGCATTGTATCTGAAAATGAGCAGTCCGTTTTGATGTCAGAACGGATTGTTTCAATACAGTCCGTAAAAAACAGGGATTATTCCCACGGGCTGTATACGGTGTTCTACAAGAATTATCCTGCGCTGCTTGCTCCCTATGTCCAGAGCGGCAGGCTGTCGGAGAAGGCGTTCAGGAAAATCAGGAAGGATATGCTCTACACTCAGGCTGCACCGTGGCTCTTCCGTATGCCGGAAAGCCTGAAAGGTGCAGATTTCGGAAAAGAGGCGAATTACAAGGAGCTTATCCTGCGGGACTACAGGCATGAGCCGTATTACCTGCACTTCGTCATCTGGAATTTCTTTCATTACAGGCTGAAGGAAATCCGCTGCAAGTACTTCGTCATGCTGAAAAAACTGGCAGTACATACGGCCTTTGGCAGGAAACTGCTGGGCGTGAAGCGGCAAAGGAATTTGAAGCTTTATTAATTTTACCGTGACCGGGCGGCTGCTGCCCTTGGTGAAAAGAAAGCTGCGTTTGAAACTGTATTAAGATTGTATCAATGACATTTTTGGTTATGTGTGCTAGGATACCAACACAGTAGTTTTATGGAGGCAGGAAAATGCGGGGAGCAAAATTTAGTGTAAAGAAAGCTTTGCAGGCTTTGTATTACATACAGTCTGCAAGCAATATTTCAGATAAACTTTCACTTCTGAAACTTGTTTTCTTCGCAGACCGCTATCACATCAGGAACTATGGCATTTCAATGCTGCAGGATGATTACTGCGCGATGACCTTGGGACCTGTATGCTCCAAGACCTACGATCTCATCAAAAAAGGACTTTACTACGACGGCCTTACGGCTGAGGGACAGCACCTTGTTGATGAAAACCTGTTCTGCAACAGGGATGTGGTTTCTGTCAAAAATACGGGTGACGATTACCTGTCGATTTCTGATAAAGAGGCACTGGATTTTTCAATACGGCATTTCGGGAGTTTTTCCCCCTATCAGCTCAGCGAGATTACCCATGCATATCCAGAATGGAGCAGATATCGGGATGTATTAGATTCTCATGTTTCTGCTTCAGAAACGATGGATTATGCTGATTTTTTCAGCGACCCAGAGGAAGGCAACGAATATATTATAAAATATCTTGGTGGAAAAGATCCCTTCGCTGATGATGTTTCCGTTATGAATGCAATGCGCGAAGAATATAAGCACAGCGTATGAACATCTCTCCTGAGCTTTTACAACGCTTTAACTGTCTCAAGGTAGGTAAAGTCTATTATGGGGATTTCGCAAAGGATGGAAGCTCCCATGCCGCCGTTGTCGTTACTATTCATAATGGTATGGTGCATTATTTTTGCTTTACCTCACAGGAATTGACGATAAGCCGATATGTACGAAAGGATCCGAATGCAGGCATTGCCCTGTCAAAAGCAGAGTCCGATTTATTTTTTGCAGGAAGTAACAAGCAGACCTTCATCTATTGTGGAAGAAGCAATTGGGGGCAGATTTCAGAAAAAACTTTTCTTGAATATCTTTCGATTGGAAAGGTAACATTGAAAGCAGAACTTCCGGCGGAGCTGTTTAATCGTATTAAGGATGCCATTAGAAACAGTAAGACGATGACGGCTGATATGCTTGAAGAAATAGGGCTGTAATAAAGTTTTTTTATAAACTATAGCTATAAATTAGATTATCTTCTCATGAAACTGTATTGCAGGGATTTTATCGAAAAAGTCCTTGATTTATCATGTTGAAGTCTTTATAATTTTACTCGGTTGCGTCCGACTCGGATGAAACCGAGTAAAAGAGAGACTTGAAATGCAGGATATTTTTTTTTGGACGGAGCAAGCAGCAGGAGAAGCTGCAAGATTTTTTCGCTAATGATTTTGAGCGGGCCGCCTTGGTATACGGGCGGAGGCGCGTTGGAAAAACGGAGCTTTTAAAACACTGCCTTAAGAAGGGCACAATCAGCTCGGTGTATTATGAGTGCAAGGAAACGTCAGAAGAAAACAATATTTCAGGCGTTTCAGAAATAATAGGAGATGCATTGGCCCTGCCCCCTCTTGCATTTTCTTCTTTTGAACAGGTTCTGGAATTCCTGTTCAGGCGGGCGGGAGAAAGCCCTCTGATTTTTGTGCTTGATGAATATCCGTATCTGCGGCGGGTAATAACTGGGCTGGACAGCATTATCCAGTCTTTGGTTGACAGGTACCGCTCATCGTCAAAGCTGAAGCTTGTTCTCTGCGGTTCTTATGTAGAAGTCATGAAATCTCTCCTTGATGAGCAGAACCCGCTTTACGGCAGGTCCGGTCTTGTGCTGCACCTTAAGGCAATGGACTATTACGAGTCCTCGCTTTTTTATAGTAGCTTCAGCAGCGAGGATAAGGTCAGGCTGTATTCTGTTTTTGGAGGCATACCGTATTACAATCGTCTGATAAATCCAGAAAAGTCGGTGCGGGAAAACATAATTGCACTGATTGCAAGTCCCGGGAGCCGCTTGGAGAGTGAGGTCATCATGTACCTGAAATCGGAGATTCAGAAAATGGCAAATGCTTACGTGGTCTTTGAGACGCTCGCAAAGGGCTATGCCAAATTTGCAGACATCCTTTCCCAGTCAAAGGTTTCGAGTTCCCCAACGCTTGTTGATGTCCTTGAAAAGCTTATCAGAATGGATGTGGTGAAAAAGACAGCTCCTATAAATGACGCAAATAACCGTAAAAAGGCCGGCTATCATATATGTGACCAGCTGACACTTTTTTATTTCACATATATATATAGGAATCTTTCCCGCCTCGCCGTTATGGACAGCGATGTGTTTTATGACAGGTTTATTGAAAAAGATTTTGAAGAGCAGTATGTGCCCAGGGCCTTTGAAAACGTCTGTACCCAGTTCCTGATACGGAAGAATCAGCGCAAGGAGCTTGCAGATGATTTTGAAAAGATAGGTACTTATTATTTTGATGACCCTAGGAACCATAAAAACGGTGAATTTGACATAGTGGCAGAAAAAGACGGGAAGTATGTCTTTTATGAGGCAAAATTCCGCAAAGAGCCTGTTGATCAAAACATGATTTTGAAAGAAATTGGGCAGGTTGAAAATACCGGGTTTGACTGCGCCCGTTATGGATTTTTCTCCCGTTCTGGTTTTTCAGCTATTGATGAATCATTACAGAAAAAGCTGGTACTTTTTGATTTGAATGATATGTTCTGATGTATTGCCCTTGGTGCCCGGTAGAAAACACCTTGGCACCAAGGGCTTAGGATATGTTGCGGCAACCCCGTAAATTATAGTTACCAATTACAAATTATCTTCTCATTACAAATTTCACGGATTTACTGCAATGAAAAGTGAAAGGAAAAACGTATGTCAATAGAACTACTTGACTGCACGCTGCGGGACGGGGCGTACATCAACGGGTCAGATTTCGGAGTACCCGCGATGAAGGGAATAATCAGGCACCTACAGGATGCGAATGCCGAAATCATTGAATGCGGCTGGCTGAAGGACGCGCCCCACCGGGAAGGCTCCAGCTATTTCCATGTGCCTTCAGACCTTGAGGCATACCTTCTGGAAAAGAAAGCCTCCGCAGTTTATGTGGCAATGATAGACTACAACCGCTATGACGATTCCGTACTGCCGCAGTACGACGGGAAGTCCCTCGATGCGGTCCGCGTCGTATTCCCGCACGGAAAGCATGAAGAAGGAATTGCCGTCGGCGAACGGATCCGCCGGAAAGGCTACAAGGTCTTCTTTCAGGCTGCGAATACGCTTGCATATTCTGACGAAGACCTTGCAGCCCTTGCAGCAGCGATGAACAGGGTGAAGCCTGCGGCGGTATCCATTGTCGATACCTTCGGTGCGATGTATGAAGATGATCTGGAGCGCATCTTCACGGTGCTTGACTGCGGGTTAGACGCACCGGTAAAGATAGGTTTCCATGCACACAACAACCAGCAGCTGGCGTTCTCCCTTTCGGCAAAATTCGTGCGGCTTGCTTTGGAAAAAAATCGTAATGCCATTGTGGATGCGACGCTCTGCGGCATGGGGCGAGGGGCGGGAAACGCGACCACCGAACTTGTTGCAAGCTATCTTAACCGTAGGTACCATAAGAATTATGACATGAATGAGATCCTTGATGCCATCGATATGTATATGACGGGATTCCAGGAAAAATATACCTGGGGCTATTCAACGCCGTATTTCATAGCGGGGCTGTACCAGTGCCATGTGAACAACATCGCCTACCTGCAGAAAAACCACCGCACGAATGCCCGTGACATGAGCAATATCATTGCTTCCCTTTCGCAGGCTGAACGCCGCCAGTATGATTATGACCTGCTTGAAAAGTGCTACATGGAAAATCAGAACAGGATTGTGGATGACGGCGATGCTTTGAAGGCCCTGAAGGACAGCTTTGCAGGTCGGACGGTACTGCTCCTTGCGCCGGGGAAATCAACTATAACGGAGAAAGATAAGATATTCTCCTTCATAAAGAAAGAAAATCCCGTCGTCATTGCCGTGAATGCAGTAAACAGGGAATATGACTGTGACTTTCTGTGCTTCATTAATTCCGTGCGCTACCAGTATGCGGAAGAAGCTTACGGAAATGACCTTGCGGGGAAAAAGAAAATCCTGCTTTCAAACATCAAGACGGCAGGAGACGGAGATGAAATCATTGTAAACTTCAACAGTGTCATAAAGCGCGGCTGGGAACATTTTGACAACGCGGTGATATGCTGCCTGCGCCTGCTGAATAAGCTTGATGTTCCTGATGTCGCCCTTGCCGGTTTTGACGGCTTCAAGACCGCTTATAACGAAAGCTATGCCGACCCGTCCCTGCCGACGCTTAATCCTGAAGGAAAATGGGGCGAGCTGAACGAAGAAATCAAGGATATGTTCCGTGATTTCGTGCTTGCAGCGAAGGCAAAGATGCACATAGAGTTTGTAACGGGAAGCATTTTTGCAGCATGCCTTGAATGCCTTGGAGCGTAAGATGAAGGTAAAGGTTTCTGATTTCATATTCGACTACATTGCCTCCCTCGGCGTGAGGCATGTGTTCTATCTGCCTGGCGGCGGCGCGATGCATCTCGATGATTCCCTCGGGCATAATCCCGGGCTGGCACCGGTCTGCATGCTCCATGAGCAGCCGTGTGCAATTGCAGCGGAAGCATATTCAAGAATCAGCGGCGGCTTCGGGGTGTGCGTGGTAACGAGCGGGCCGGGCGCTACAAACACAATTACAGGCCTTGCCGGTGCGTGGCTTGATGCGACTCCTGTCATTTTTATTTCCGGGCAGGCTAAACGGGCAGACCTTGTGAACGGGCAGGGGATACGCCAGTTCGGGATTCAGGAAATAGGAATTATTGAAATTGTCAAATCAATTACAAAATATGCGGTTCAGATTCAGGATGCGGAAGATATTCTCTATGAATTAGAGAAGGCAGCTGCTCTGGCAAGAAGCGGAAAGCCCGGTCCTGTCTGGCTCGATGTTCCGCTTGATATTCAGGCCTGCTATATTGAACCGGAAAAGCTGCGTCATTTTTCGGAAAAAGTGCCGCAGTATGAATGCAGCGGCGAAGCTGTCTTAAAGACCGTTGAACTGTTGAATGCTGCAGAACGTCCGCTTGTGCTTTTGGGAAATGGAATCCGCCTTGCAGGTGCCATCCCGGAAATGCGGGAACTGATACAAAGGCTTAATGTTCCTGTCATGACGACATGGAACGGCGTTGATTTGATAGAAGACGACAATCCTTTATATTTCGGACGGCCGGGGGCTGTCGGGCACCGCCATGCGAATTTTATCCAGCAGAATGCGGATTTCGTACTGACCATCGGCACGAGGCTCAACCTGCTTTCTACGGGCTATGACTTTGAAAGCTTCCTGAGGAATGCAAGGCACGTGATGGTTGAGATTGATGAGAACGAAATGAAGAAATGCAGTGTGCATCCGTATCTTGCAATCCATGCAGATGCAAAATCATTCATCACAAAAATGCTTGAAAACCAGGAGAAAATCAATGCAAGGGAACGGTCCGGCTGGTGGGACTACTGCCGCAGGATGAAAGAAAAATATCCTCTGCTTATAAAGGAGCAAGTGCCCGAAGGACGCGGTGTGAATACTTATTCGCTGGTGGATGTACTGGCGAATAAAATGACGGGAAAAGATATTTTCCAGTTTACCAGCTCGGGCACGGGTGCGGATATTTCCATGTATGCGTTCAGGGTGAAGAAGGGGCAGCGGGCGTTCCTGACGAAGGGGCTTGCCTCCATGGGCTTCGACCTTCCTGCCTGCATAGGCTCGTGCCTCGCCGGCGGGGGCAGGCGCACGGTGTGCGTCACGGGGGACGGCGGCTTCCTGATGAACGTGCAGGAGCTTGCCACGCTCCGCCGGCTGGCGCTGCCCGTGAAGATATTCGTCCTCTGCAATGGCGGATACGGCATGATTTATAACTCTCAGGCGGGGAATTTCAGGCGGCTGACGGGCTGCACGGAGGAAAGCGGGCTTTCGCTGCCTGATTTAAATGCTGTTATAGCTGCGTTTGGAATAAAGACATTTTCAGCTTCTAACGAGCCAGAGCTCTCTGCAACAATAGACTCCGTTCTTTCGTGCGAAGGTCCCGCCGTGTGCCTTGTGGATGTGTACATCGGGCAGAAGATCCTGCCGCGGCAGACGAACTATATGAAGGCGGACGGGCAGATGGCGAGCCGCCCGCTCGAGGATATGTCCCCGCTCTTGGACAGGAGGGAGTTTGCGGGGAATATGAAAGCTTTGGAACATTCTAAAGCTCAAATGGAAAACGGGCAGCATTCAATACACGAACTTGTTGAGGTGTAGAGATGCACAAGGATTTTTCTGATGACGCATGAGCAGATTACACCTATTGGATAATGCAAGATAAAAAAACACTGTAAGAATCATTATGATGATAAATAAAAAGTGAGGTGAAAATAACTATGGAAAGTATGAGTAGTGAATATTCCGAGTGGTTATGTGGGGAATGTACGGAATAGATAAATAAATACCGGGATTGGAATACTGAAATTATTGAGTCTATGGCAGAACTCACTGGGCACTATATCATGGATAGATGATTTTCGTCAGGAGGAAAGAGGAGAAAGCAATATGTTTGCATTTATTGATGAATCTGGAAATACTGGTAGTGATTTATCAAATCCTGAGCATCCATATTTTTATCATATGGCGCTTTTTTCATCCAAAAATCTTGATTTAGATTTGGATGGGACTGTTCGTAGAATTTTAACTGAATATAATATAAGGGAGCTTCACGCTCATCAGCAGTCAAATTTAATAGAAAACTATGCTGAAGAAAATTAACAGAGGATCTGGAAATTGACATGACGTTGATAATGAAATTTGATGTATTGTTATGGATGCGCCTTATTTCTAATGGGGGAAAAGTTGGACTTATCAATGACTGTTATGTTGATTATCGGATCCATGCAGCGCAGACGAGTTCAAGTGCAAATATGCGCAGAAGTTATACACAGTCTTGTTTCGAGTTGCCAATCATCATCGATGAATTTTTTAAAATCATGAATCTCGATTTGTTCGAGTGCCTTGTCGATAATTGGTTTAAATATGATTTGCAAAATATGGTTGATGAAAAAAATGCTGATTTTATTGCCAGATTTCTTTTTGCCAAATTTATAATAGGAATTAATAATTTCCAATATCAAGAATCAGGATATAGGTATCTGCACGGACTGTTTCAAGACTCTGAATCAAGAAAAAAACTTCATGATTTGGGATTTTCAAT
Organism: uncultured Treponema sp.; assembly: GCA_937885235.1. Classification (GTDB taxonomy): domain Bacteria; phylum Spirochaetota; class Spirochaetia; order Treponematales; family Treponemataceae; genus Treponema_D. The sequence goes on along the minus strand of CAKZZK010000125.1, from coordinate 3,364 downwards.
TTGCGATTTCAGAAAGCTCTATTCAAAGATTGATATAGGGAAAAATACTGATTTGCTTGCCTATTTCTTTACATGGGGGCATGAAAACCTGAACGGATTGGGAATAAAAGGCCTTTCTAAAGAAGTTATGAGAAGGATTCCGAAGAAATTGTTTAATCATAAAAAAGAAAAACTTGTTCCTTTATGATAGGTGATTACTGTGCCGAAAATCTCAATTCTTATACCATATTACAATGATGAATTGTTTTTGCAAGAGTCAATTCAGTCTGTTTTAAATCAGAGCTATACGGATTTTGAACTTGTTCTCATAAATCACGCCTGTACGGATTCAAGCAGGAGTATTGCACATTCTTTTAACGACAATCGAATTGTTCATATAGATTTATCGACAAATGCCGGGGCCGGAGGGGGTGTGATTCTTGATGCATTTTTGAAAGTTGCAAAGGGAACATTTTTGAAACTTTTCTGTGCTGATGATATTATGTATGAAAACTATCTTGAGAAATGTCTGGCTTTTCTTAAAGAAACCCCTTCTGTTGATTTTTGTTTTTCAAATGAGGGCTATATTGATGAGGAGGGAAAAATGCTTCCATCTGATTTTTATACTGATCGTACGGAACATATTGTAAATTCCGATGATTGGAGTTTTGCAGCAATTACAGATTATTATCACATGGTAAGTAATCTGCCGTTTTCATCGTGTTTCCTTCGTAAATCATGTTTTGAGAATATAAAAATAGACTTTACAATTGTGATGATGTTTGATATGAGCATTTTTCTTCAGATGCTTTTGAATGGAAAGAATATTGGTTTTATAAAAGAAAAACTTATATCATATAGAATACACGAGGGACAGATTTCTTCATCAGCAAATAAGAAAAAATGTATTGCTTCGTCATTTTTTGAGCATATTGTGTTCATGAGAATTTTTTTTGAAACAGAGAACATACAGTTTATGCAACGCCTTTTGAACAGAACGGACTTATCATCATTAGAAAATCTGAGAATTGAGCTTGCGAAGTTCTGGATGTCTCTGCCTGTTGTCACCTTTCAGATTGCGGCATACCAGTGGTTGCATGATTATTTGCAGGATGCAGAACATCGGGATGATGAAAGAGTCGCTGTCGCTTGTTTCAGAAATCTGTATCAGTCATCAGAGCTGGCATACAGATGCCTTGAAACAAATGAATGGTATAATGCTCTTGGTATAAAGGGCATTTTTAAAATTTTTATGAAAAAGTGCATTCGAAAGTTTTTGCCACATACAAAAAAGCTTAGCCACCTATAAAGGAAGGTGTATTATGAATAGTTTTTCGACGAATTATCTTGTTTGCTTTATCAACTTGTTCCTTGTCCCCCTTGTTACGGTCTGCGTGGACAGAATGAGGAACAAGTCTGTTAACGAGACTGGGGAGGGCAGCTGGGGAAAGACCGCAATGTCTTATGTGATGTACGTCATTGCAAACCTCATCCTTACCCGTTGCTTCATCGTACCGCTGCGTATTGCCATCCACTGGAAGGTATTCAATGACGGCGTTACTTACACCGTGCTTGCCGTCCTGTCCGCAGTGCTGATTGCTTTCGGCATAGAATGCCTGCGGGATTACAAGAAATTTAAAGACATGGCGGAAAAGAAATGACGGGCTTGGTTTCTGCTGTCCTCTACGGCATCATCATCATGCCGCTTGAAACGGTCTGTGACTGGTTGTTCTCGTTTGTCCGCAATTGCTTTCCGCAGTCAGGCGTTATCGGTGCCATCGCGGGGGTGAGCATCGGAATCAATATCCTCGCCCTCCCACTGTACGGCATTGCCGACAGAATCAAGGAAAGGGAACGGGCGGTGACGAAGGGACTTGGAAAATGGGTGGCACATATAAGACATACCTTCAAGGGTGACGAACGCTTTATGATGCTGTCTGAGCTGTACCGGCAAAACGGCTATCATCCCGTTTACGCGCTCAGGGGAACGCTATCGGTGCTGATTCAGATTCCTTTCTTCATCGCCGCATACCATTACCTGCGGAATAATGACACGCTTTCTGGCGTGTCGTTTTTATTTGTGAGGGATCTCGGTACGCCTGACGCATTGTGCGCCTTTAACATTGCGGGTCATGCTTTGTCGTTGAACATCCTGCCCGTGCTGATGACGGCGGTGAATGTTGCAAGCGGTATCCTGTATACCAGGGACGCACCGATGCGCGACAAGGTGCAGGTATATGTTCTTGCCGTTGTCTTCTTTGTACTCCTCTATGATAGTCCGAGTGGGCTGGTCATTTACTGGACGCTAAACAATGTTTTTTCCCTTGTAAAGAATTTTATCAGAAAGCCATCGCATCGGTGGAAGCTGTTGCGTTTTTTTGCCTGCTTAGGCATTGCAGGCTTGCTATATCGTTTTGTGGAAAAAGCTCCAGCTTTTGCAATTGCCTGTACTTTTCATGTCTTGTTTATTATTTTATTCGCAGTTAAGAAACATTTTTTCAAGAATTTGTTTTTTAGCTATGCAAAGACATGGATGCATTGCCGGGTATCGGATGGACTGGCGTTTGTAAATGTATATTGCAATGCTGTAAGGAAAGAAATAGGGAAGCATGTGCCAGATGTCATTCGTTCCCGTTCGTTTTTTTTCGTGCTGTTCTTGTCGGGAGTAGGGCTTGCGTTGCTGTGCGGACTGATGCTTCCATCGAGCATCATTGCGACAAGCCCGATTGAGTTCTCCTTTCTGGGTGAAACACCGTCTCCTCTTTCCTACCTGCCTCCCTGCTTCTGCGTCTTTTTTGGTCTCTTTTTGTTCTGGCCGTCAGCCATATACCTTATATCCGGCAGGAAGGTGCGGGGTGTGTTGCCGCCGATGATGTTCGCATTTTTTGTCTGTGCTCTCTTCAATGGCTATGTGTTTAAGGCTCCTTATGGCAATCTGGATGCAGCGTTCAATCTGGCAAATTTTGATGTGATTCGCGTGGAAAATCCTTTGTTTGTAGTGATTCCTTTGGAATTGCTTCTTCTTTCCGCCGTCATCTGCATGAGAATGACTCTACGAGGTAGGCTGGGAGTTTTAAATACGATGCTTTTTGCCTGTAGCCTCGGCATGACAGGTCTTTCCGTGCTAAACATACAGAAAATTGGAAGTCGGTATGAGGAGTATGTGGCGAATCTAGAAAAATACGGCAAAGTGGACGCTCCTGAGAAGGATATAATGCCTGTCTACCATCTTTCGAAAACTGGGAAAAATGTGCTTGTGTTGTTTCTAGACAGAGGAATTGGTCCTTTTGCGGGCGAAATTTTTGAAGCATATCCTGAAATCAAAAAGCAGTTTGTGTCATTCGTAAGCGATTTTGTCAAGTTAAGCACCTAAAAATTTAGGGAC
>CAKZZK010000124.1 GCA_937885235.1 uncultured Treponema sp. | reverse complement strand
CTCTGCCAGCCAGTCGGACACGGACGGGTTCTACAATGTTGTATTCAAATGGAAAGACAACTCTGAAAACGAAAAGTATTTTGAGCTTGTGCTTACCGAATACGAGTCCGATGGTACTACAGAAAAGGCTCATCAGACATTCCCGATTGGAGCTACAGGTGATGCAAGCCTTGCAAAATACGTCGCTGGCTCGCTGAGCGCGGGAAACGAAACATACACGCTCCGTTTGCCCACGGGCAGGCTCTTTGACGCAACATTGAAAGCAAAAACATCAAAGGGGGCGACCGTGTATGCCTCCGATTCCGTCAGCCGCAGCGCTGTCACCACGGCAAGCACCGGCTACAAAGGCTATACCGCAGCCACAAAGATTAACCTTGTAAGGCGGGTTTACGACCTTAACGGCGGTACGCTCACACTGGGCGGCAAGAATTATACAGGCACCTATTATGAGTTCTCTGTATATGATGGGACTAACGACATTCCGCTGCTTGCTATTGCATCGCCAACTACGTTGAAAAAGACAGTTGGCGCGGCAAACTATTCGTGGACTGAATGGATTGATACTGCTACCAATACAACGGCAACAGCCCCAGCTGGCTGCACCGACGGCTCCTACAAGGCAAAGTATCCGTCCGGCACTGTGGGATATACCATTCTCGGTTATTCGGACCTGTCTGCATCAAATGTAACAGTAACTGGAACAGGAGTTGATGGAACACCGAGCAGTGGCACTGTTACCGTCAAGATAAGCGAAGAAATAACGCTCAAAATCACAGATACGACATACACAAGCTACAGCTTTATTATTGGCGATAAAACGATAGACTGTGGCTCAGCTTCATCTTATTCATTTACACCGAGCGCAAGCTTTGACGCAAGTTCCTATCTGGCAGCGGCAATAGCGACTGCTTCCGATGGAACGAAATATAGCTGTACATTTGTGCTTAAGATTGTAAAGTAATTTCAATCAGCAGGATTGGCTAAAACAAAGCCAAATCACGGGGATGCATTCCAGCATCCCCGACAGGCGGGGAGCCGCAGAGCTGGTGCCCCGCCTTATTTTATCTCCACGCGCTCAATATGCGCGCCGAGGGACTGCAGCCGCTCTACAAGGTGCTCGTAGCCGCGTTCAATCTGATAGACATTGCTTATCCTGCTTTTGCCGTGGGCTGCCATGGCGGCAATCACCATAGCCATACCCGCGCGCACGTCGGGGGAAACAAGATGCTCGCCGTGGAGCGCGCTCGGACCTGACACAACGGCACGGTGCGGGTCGCAGAGCGTAATCCGCGCACCCATGCTGATGAGCTTGTCCACAAAGAACATACGGCTCTCGAACATCTTTTCAAAGATAAGCACCGTCCCTTCCACCTGCGTGGCAATCACCACCATGATGGAAGTGAGGTCCGGCGGAAATCCCGGCCACGGGGCATCATCTATCTTGGGAATCATGCCGCCTATGTCGGTGTTCACCTTCATCTCCTGACCCGCAGATACAAAGAGGGAATCCCCCTCTATGTTCCAGCGGATGCCCAGCTTGCCAAAGGAAATGCGCAGGGGGCGAAGGTCTTTCGGGCGGATGCCCTTTATCTCTATAGAACCGCGCGTACAAGCCGCAAGTCCGATGAACGAGCCAACTTCCATAAAGTCCGGTCCAATGGTAAAGTCCGTGCCGGAAAGCTTCTTCACGCCCTCTATGTGCAGGATATTGCTTCCCACGCCTGTGATCTTTGCCCCCATAGCGTTCAGCATGAGGCAGAGATCCTGCACGTGGGGCTCGCTTGCGGCGTTGGTAATTTCCGTGTGCCCCTCGGCAAGCACGGCTGCCATGATGGCGTTTTCCGTCGCGGTCACGGAGGTTTCGTCAAGGAAGATGTCTGCTCCGACAAGCTTGTTCGCACTGAACTCAAACTTGCCGTTCGTGGTTATCCGCGCTCCCAAATCCTGCAGGGCGAGGAAGTGCGTGTCAACACGCCGCCGACCTATGACATCACCTCCCGGCGGCTGCATGGTTGCCTTGCCTGTGCGGGCAATGAGCGGACCGGCAAAGAGTATGGATGCGCGGATTTTTCGCGACATCTGCGCAGGAATGGAGGTGGAAGTCAGATGCGCGGCATCTATCTTCCAGACGTGATCCTCTATCTTTTCCACGCCTACGCCGAGCGAGCGCAGAATAGAAAGCATGACGTTTGTATCCTCAATGTCGGGAATGTTGCGCAGTATGACGGGTTCCTGTGAGAGCAGTGTGGCGGCAATGCAGGGAAGCGCGGCATTCTTGTTCCCGCTTACCTGTATGCAGCCCTTGATGGGGAAGCCCCCTTCTATATGGTATTCATACATAGCTTTTTCCTCACTTGTTTTCCAGCCATGCCTTTGAAAGATGGAGGAGCACTTCCACCGCGCTCCGCATCTGATTCAAGCTTGCCCATTCATATCGGGAGTGGTAACTGTGCCCGCCCGTAAAGATATTCGGCGTGGGAAGCCCCATCTCGGTAAGACGCGAGCCGTCCGTTCCGCCGCGTATGGGGGGGAAGGTCGGCTCTATTCCTGCCGCACGGTAGGCTGCCACGAGGTTCTGTACGACGCGCGGCTGGGCGGCGAGTTTTTCCTTCATATTGCGGTACTGCTCTGTGTGTACGACTTCCACCCGTCCGCCAAAGCTGAGTTCCACTGTTTTTGCAATCTGTTCGATAAGCTGCTTGCGCTTTTCCATACCTTCCGTTGTAAAATCCCGCAGGAGGAGCATGACGCGGGCTTTTTCAAGCGATGCCTCCATTTCGAGGGGAGCATAAAAGCCCATATAGCCGTCCGTTGTCTCCGGCATTTCGTGGCGGGGAAGGGAGGAGACAAATGCCGCCGCCATGCACACGGCGTTCACCATGTCGGGGCGGGCATCTCCCGTGTGCTTTGATTTTCCATAAAACGTGACCTCGCTCTTGAATGCGTTGAAGCACTCGGTCTCCAGCTCGCCAATGTGCCCGCCGTCAACCGTATAACACGCCTTTGAACGCAGGAGCCGCAGGTTTACATGGTCCATGCCATGTCCCGTCTCTTCGTCTGGGGAAAAGAGGATCTCTATGGGGCCGTGCCGTTCCTCGGGGTGGGCGACAAGATACGAGATTGCCGTCATGATTTCCGCAACGCCCGCCTTGTCATCTGCGCCGAGCAGGGTGTCGCCGCTGGAGGTGATGACGGTATCATGCTCCCTGCCCGCCTCTGCAAGGTGCTTGTCCGCAGCAGGGTCAAGCGTGATGCCGGCAGGAAGGGTGATTGCTGTGCCGTCGTAGTCCCTGTGCACGATGGGCTTGACATCCTTGCCGCTCACTTCGTCAACGGTATCTATGTGTGCCATCAGGCAGAAAGAGGGCTCATCTTCTGCGCCGGAGCTTGCGGGAAGCAGTGCGTAGGTAAAGCAATGGCTGTCTGTCTGTACGTTTTCAAGTCCAAGCCCCTGCAGCTCCGCACGGAGGAGCTTTGCCATATCCCACTGGCAAGGGGTGCTGGGGGAAATGCCCCTGTCCGCCTTCTGGGAGTCGCTTTCGCTGTACACCTGCACGTAGCGCAGGAAGCGCTCCAGTAAGTCGTTTGCTAAATTGTCCATGAAAACAGCATAGCGTATTTTAATGCGCTTGACAACGTACCCCATTCGGCTTTACGATAGACTGTAACGAATCGCAGTTTGATTTGTTGGTATATATGAAATGGAGGAATAAAACAATGAACAAGAAGATTTTCGGCTCTGCCGCTGTGCTTTTCACCCTGCTCGCCTCCCTTGCAGCAGCCCAGCCCGTCACCGTTTCGACAGATTCCACGCGCAATGTACGCGAGGACGGACTGAACAGGGACATCAAGAAGGTTTCCGTGACAAATGACGGGAAGAACCTTTCCATTACGGTGAGTTTTTCCGGTGCGCCGGTGCTTCATGCCCATGACCGCATCATCGTTATGATTGACGACACAAGCCTTGGCGGAAAAACTCCCACCACATACAAGGATCGCCTGTGGAAAAATCCTGCCACCTATACCAAAGTAGATGCGAGCGTTGACTTTTACGGCTCGGAAGCCCCCAACTGGGTGAACGGCACGGGCAGCGCGTGGAAAAAGACGCACAGCTGGCAGAAGAATGCCGACGGCAACTACGCGGCATCCGTCTCTGACCTGACTTACACCATAGACCTGAATTTCATCTCTGACGGACAGCGCCGCGCAAAGAGCAATGATGTTTTCCACGTGGTCGTATTCCTTTCCGAATACTGGGAAGGCAGGGCTGACCCGCAGGATAACGGCACAAACCACGTGATAGACGTCGCCCCTGCAAGTGCGGTAAGCGTAGGCAAAACCCGCAGCGATGCTGACACCGTGGTGATAAATTTTGCCAACGCCCTCACCATCCAGGGGAACTAGGGGCCTTCCCCGCTGAATTCGCTCCAGTAACCGAATTTCGCCTGCCCGAGCGGCAACTCCCCGCAGTGCCTTCGTTACCGCAAGGGAAGAGGAATCTTCGTGAAACTGCGGGCCTAGAACTGCCCGTAGACTACTAGACGGAAACTAATCTCCTCATTCATCAAAATAAGAGCGTAATATAATCCCCTGGTCATAGTTACCAAAGCCCTTGCCGAAGATGTTCATTCCCCCCACATGCTCCGCGTTTTCCTTTACCCCGATCTTCACGCGGATTGAGTGGTGCTCGGAAATCTCAAGGTCAGAAAGCTTTATATCGGAAATCTTCACCCCGTCCACAAAGCTGCCCTCGTTTGTGACGGAAAAATGCTTGAGCAGTCCGTATTGTGAGCCTTCAAGCTTCCACCACTGCGGCGTATATTTGCCCCGCTTGTCCCCGTAATCCCCGGGAGAAATCCAGGTACCGATTTCTTTTCTGTTAATCCACATGGTGATGTCTGACGGCCAGTTGGCATTTGTTCCCGGCGTCTCGGAGGAAAGCTCCATGCTCAGTTCCAGCTTGGTGAGCTTCTTCCTGTCGTACATAGTGTTGTTGGGGAACTTGTATTCAAAAGTCCCGCTGCCGCACCACAACAGGCCGGCCTTCATGCGCTCAGGGTTCAAAAAGGAATCGGGAATATCCAAAAGTCCGATGATACGCTCAGAAGAACACAGCCCGCACGGTGCCGTCACACGGCAGTCAGTAAAAATGCCTATGGGCATCTCTATGTCTATGTAATTTTTCTGCGCATTCTGCTTTTCGGGAAACTGGATGAGCAGCTCGCGGAAAGCGGGATGGCAAAGCTTCTGGTTTCCTTTTTTGGCACGCACGGACTCCGTATTGATGAGCCCCGCGTTTTCAAGGATGGAAATGTGCGTTGCCACTGTTGACTGGGGAAGTTTCAGCGCATCGGAAATCTCATTGATATTGAGAGTGCAGTCACGCAACAGCGACAGCATCTGAATACGAGGCTCAGAGGCGAGGGCTTTAAGCTTGTTGATATCCTCAAGAGGATTTATGACCAAAGTTGTTTCAGTTTCTTCCATAATCAGCTCCTTCATCATATCGATTTTTCTTGATATCGTCCACAAACATCTGAACGAAGAAAATTCAGCATCCCCTTAAAAAAACCGGTCTACAGAAAAATGCAGGCCGGAAAAATCAGGAGGTAATTTTTTTTATGGTTTATGTCATGGCTGTTTTGTCAGCTGTAAGACAGTGACAGAAGAGGGACGGACCGTATAGACAAAGTTCTTTGCCACCCCGTCAACCGTTTCCGTCACAGGAGAAACGCGCAGAGGCTCTTCAAAGCTGTTTTCGTCAGAGGGACTGCCGCTGATGATGGTGGCGGTACCTTGCGCGCTGAGGGCGGGAACCTTTTTCAGGTTTATGTGCACAGGCTGCTCCTGCTCGCTGATGTTCACAATCTTGATGTATATCTTGCCGTCAGCCGTGCTTCCCACGTGGGCGTAAAGCGGATCCCTGTTTATCTTGTCCGTTATGTCATGGATAAGCTTGCCGTCAAGGTAACAGCGGATATGCTCGCCTGAAAGCTCTACCTTCACCTTGTAGTCGCGGTTTTCTTCTATAGATATGTCCTTCATGTCGCTGATGGTGGCCCGGACGGACTTGTTTCCCTTTTCAATGCAGGAAACAGTATTCCCCCAGCCGCCGAGATTCCACCAGTAGAATTCCTTGCCCATCTTCTGTGCGCCAAAGATGATGATGAAGCCCTCCTGCCCCGCAGTCTTCCGTGCGGTCAGCTCAAGCGTGTAGTTGTCCGCGCTGATATCCGCAAGGAAAGCACGACAGTTGGAAGCATTCGCATTCTGTATGATGGCACCCTTGTCAAAATCCCAGTTTCCCGTCTCTTTGCGCCAGCCGTCCAGACCGCTTGCCTTTCGGGAATCATAGAGGAGAGAGCCATTGGCATCGCTCAGCTTGACGTCGCTGTACGCCGCGGCGGTGAGCCATGCCCCTAATCCGATAGAACCGCCTATCGCCTTTTGCGGCTCAGTGGGAAGGGGCTGCATGAGCGAATATGATGCGGTAGTGTCGGAGCGGTGCGTCATAAAGAGCTGCTGTACATAGTAATCCGGCGTAGCATAGCTCTTGCTGTTAGTGAACCAGATCATATCCGGCGTCCACTGTGTGCTGCCTTTTTTTGCAAAAAGCGGGGCATAGGAAGCGAGTTCCACCACGTCGCCATTGCGCTCCAATGCGGTCATATACGCTCCTGCGGTAAGGGCGGCATAGAGGTTGCTCTTCTTGTCATCGCCGTGCGCCGCATATTCGCCCACGAAGACCTTTGCGCTTCCCTCAGTACGGGGATAGAAATTCCTGTCGTCATAGCGGGTGTTGTTTGCGAAAAACCACTCCGGCGGACAGTAATAGTGCTCGTCCACAAGGTGCACAAGCCCCTCCGTGCCGCGGTCCTTCTTCCAAGATTTCACCTGCCGCCACGCGCTGTGGAACATCATGTCCCCGGGATAGGGACCTGCGGAGATGACAAGCTTTATAGCAGGGTAAGCGCTGTGCACTGCCTCCGCAATCTTCTGGTAGCGCTCAAAATAGGTGCTGTAGGCGTTTTCGTTGCCGAGCGCAAGATAGTGCAAATTGAAAGGTTCGGGATGTCCTGCCTCAGCCCGCTTTTTGCCCCAGCCGCTCGCCGCATCGCCGTTTGCATATTCGATGAGGTCAAGCGCGTCCTGTATATACGGATCCATGCTGTCGAGCGGCACGGCATCCGTATCTGCAAGGAAAGAGAGCCCTGCGTTGATGACGGGGAGCGGTTCCGCGCCAATGTCCTCGCAGAGACGGAAATACTCATAGAAGCCCAGCCCGTAGGACTGCTGATAGCCCCAGAAATTCACCTCTTCCTTCCGCTCTTCCACGGGACCAATCGTATCCTTCCAGCGGTAGCGCTCCTCTATGTTCTGCCCCTCAATGACACAGCCACCGGGAAAGCGCATAAAAGCGGGGTGCATCGCTTCAAGCAGCTCAGCAAGGTCTTTGCGGAGTCCGTTTTCCTCATTCTTATAGATGTCCGCACGGAAGAGAGACACCATGTCCGCGTCCACCGTGCCCGCCGTAAGGGCATGCAGTTCAAGCCTGCCCCGTTCCGTTGGGCGTGGGCAGTCAAGGGTAAAGCTGTATTTCTGCCATGTCTTGCCAATGCTGATGCTCTGTGTCGCAAGCACGGCGCCGTCCGCCTCGTCGCGCAGAATGACGCTGACTGCCGCCACGCTTCCATCGGGAGAGCGCAGGTATGCGGAGCCGGGATAGCTTTTCCCCGCTTCCAGAGACAGCCCAAAGTAGCCGCGGTTTGCAATGCCGTCAGCCTCTCCGTCTGCAATGATGCGGGCATAGCTGGGATTGTTGCCGTTCAGCGGGTCAGCACCGGAAGTCTCCACAGTGCCGGAAATGTGCTTGCCATCCTGCGACACCCTCAGCCATGAATAAGCAGGGTGCCGACGGGACTTGCGGAACTCAAAAGAGCGGTTTTGTATCATCTCGCCGTAAAGTCCGCCGTCTGCCGCATAGTTTATGTCTTCATAAAAGATGCCGAAAAGGTTTTTGCTCACAGGCGTAGGCGTTTTTGAAAAGTCCGCGCTGAGGACGGCATACTCTTTCTGCTCCTGCTTTGCAGTGCAGGACAGCAACATGCCGAGCAGCAAGGCTGCTCCCAGCGCGGCATGAGGGCTTGAAAAGCCGTTTTTAACTTTCATATTTCCTCCGTCTGTCACCAAAAAAATTGATACAGATGATTTTTCTTCTCTCGTTTTATTAATAATGCACCCGAATGCGCCGCTTGTCAAGAAAAATATCAATAAATATTAATATATATCAAATATTTCTTGACAAAACCAAAAAGCATGAATTACAATCAGCACTATGAACATAACTGATATTGTTGCGGAAGACGAAAGCCATCCGCTCATCGAACAGAGGGCAGACCCCTATGTATATTTCCATAAAGACGGGTATTACTATTTTACTGCGTCAGTCCCCGAATACGACAGGATAGAGCTGCGCCGCGCGTGGTCGGTAAAGGGGCTTGCCAAAGCTGAACCGCTCTGCATCTGGCGCAAGCACGCGAGCGGCCCCATGAGCTGGCACATCTGGGCACCGGAGCTGCACTATATAGACGGCAAGTGGTTCATTTACTTTGCCGCGGGACAGGCGGAAGACCCGTGGTATATCCGTACCTGGGTACTGGAAAACGATTCACCAGACCCCTTCTGCGGGGAATGGAAGGAAAAGGGACTGCTTATCTCTGAGTGGGATTCATTTATGCTTGACACCACGGTGTTTGAAAACCACGGCAAGCACTATGCGGTGTGGGCGCAGAAGTCTCGCGAGCGCACGGAAAACTCCTGCCTTTACATTGCCGAGATGCTCACCCCCTACACCCTCAAACTGCCGCAGACCTTGCTCACCCGTCCCGAATATGACTGGGAATGCTGCGGCTTCAAGGTAAACGAGGGGGCTTCCGTGCTCCAGCGCAACGGCAAGGTATTCATCACCTATTCGGCAAGCGCCACAGACGCAAGCTACTGCATGGGAATGCTCGTCGCCGAAGATGGCGCGGACCTGCTCAAAGCGACATCCTGGCACAAGGAAGAAAAACCTGTCTTTGCGACTGATGAAAAGGCGGGCATTTTCGGTCCCGGCCACAACAGCTTTACCACGAGCAGGGACGGCAAGGAAGACTACCTCATCTACCACGCCCGCCCTTATGCGGAAGTAGACCTTGCCTTTGCGCTCTATGACCCCAACCGCCACGCATGGGTAAAGCGCATCCGCTACGACGAACGCGGCTACCCGCTGTTTCAATAGAAAGGAAGACTACAAACCTTGTACATCGCGCATGGCCTTGTCAATGACATCGTCCATGTCGTAGTACTTGTATTCCGCAAGCCGCCCGCCGAAAAGCACGTTTTTTTCCTGCCCGGCAAGCTTCTTGTATTCGGCATAGAGGGCGGTATTTTTTTCATCGTTCACCGCGTAGAACGGCTCGCTTCCTTCCTGCCACTCAGAGGAATACTCTCTGGAAATGACTGTCTGTTGTGATGTATAGGCGGGATTTTCCGGCTCAAAGTGCTTGTGCTCGATAATCCTCGTGTAGGGGACTTCTGCCTCCGTGTAATTGATGACGGCGTTGCCCTGATAATCCTGCACGGGAAGTTTTTCAGTCTCAAAGCGCACCGTGCGGTAGGAAAGCTTGCCGAAGCGATAGCCATAAAACTCGTCTATCTGACCGGTAAAGACTATCTTTGCCGCCAGCTTTTCATAGTATTCCCGCCGCGCAAAGAAGTCCGCATTCAGCTCTGTGTCAATGCCGTCAAGCAAGCCTGCTATCAGCTTGTTGTAGCCGCCAATCGGAATGCCCTGATAGCTGTCGTTAAAATAATTGTTGTCAAAGGTAAGCCGCACGGGCAGGCGCTTTATGATGAAGGCGGGAAGCTCCGTGCATTTGCGCCCCCACTGCTTTTCGGTGTAACCCTTGATGAGCTTTTCGTAGATGTCCCTGCCGACGAGGCTCAGCGCCTGTTCTTCCAAATTAGCGGGAGCCGTCTTGCCGTTGCGTTTCAGTTCGTCAAGAGCCTGCTGTTTTTGCTCGGCAATCTTTGCCGCCGCCTCCGCAGGGGTAATCACGCCCCACATGGCATAGAAGGTATTCATATTGAAAGGCAGGTTGTACAGCCTGCCCTTGTAGTTTGCAACAGGGCTGTTCGTATAGCGATTGAAGGGAACGAAGGAATTGACAAAATCCCACACCTGCTTGTTGCTCGTGTGGAAGATGTGCGCCCCGTAGACATGCACATGTATGCCGTCCACATCCTCACAGTAAATGTTGCCTCCTGCCTGCGGCCTGCGGTCTATGACAAGGCATTTTTTACCGGCTTTTTTCATCAAATACGCAAATGTCGCGCCATAAAGCCCGGCACCGACAATCAGATAATCATACTGCATGGGCTTATCATAGCGATAAACAGGGAATTTGTAAAGATAAGGGCTTATGCCTTTGATAATACCGTTTCTTCCCATTTGCAAGCAAAAAAAATTCAAGGCTACTGCGATCTGTAGTCAAGGCTTTTTGGGACAAAATCAATTTAATATGCTTTCAAAGTCCTTGCTTCGCGCATATCTAACAAGCCGCTTGTTTTTCGGCACAGCTTCAAGGATGTGCAAGTTAGATGGTGCCGCAAGTCGCGCTACCACTTCTGGGTAGAACTGCATGACAAAACAGGCGCAAGGACGAAACCATGGAAGACTGGCTCATCGGCATCGTCAACAAATAAAAAAGCCCTGAAAAGCTGCTGCGCTTTCAGGGCTATGCAAAATCTAGTTTTGGATTTCTTTGCTCACGCTCATAATCTGGTTGTATATCGGCTTTCCGCCGGGAACCATGGGGAGCACCATCTCGTCTATGTCAACCTTCGCATCGATGACGGCTGCCTTGCCGCCCGCAAAGGCGGCATCAAATGCCTTGGCAAATTCATCAGCAGTGCCGGCACGGTAGCCCGCAATGCCATAGGCGTCTGCAAGCTTCACCCAGTCAGGCCCAAAATCGAGCGTCGTCTGGCTGTAACGCTTGCCGTAGAAAAGCTTCTGCCACATGCGCACATTGCCCAGCGTGCCATTGTTCACCACGACTATAATAATAGGAAGATTATAGTGCTGTATGGTCGCAAGCTCGTTACAGTTCATGCGGAAAGAGCCGTCGCCCGCAATATGCACCACGCGAGCTTTGGGGAGCGCGGTCTGAATGCCTATGGCTGCCCCCGTACCAAAGCCCATCGTGCCCAGTCCGCCTGACGTGATGAAGGTGCGCGGCTTTGCAAAAGGATAGTACTGCGCCGTCCACATCTGGTGCTGGCCGACCTCAGTGGTGATAAAGGCATCATCCCCTGCAACCTTATGGATGTACTCGCAGATAAACTTGGGGTTTATAGAATGCTGCGGCACTACGTCGTAGCAGGCAGGGTGCTCAGCCTTCCAGCCCTGCACCTTGCCCAGCCAGTCCGCGCGCTTCTTGCTTTCGATGTGCGGCAAAAGCCGTGCAAGCACCGCCTTGACATCTCCCACGAGGGAGCCAGCGGTCGGAATGTTCTTGTTTATCTCGGCAGGGTCAATGTCAATATGGAAGACCTTGCTGTTTGCCGCAAACTTTGAGGCATCGGAAATCACACGGTCGCTGAAGCGGGCACCAAGCGCAATGACAAGGTCGCTTTCCGTGATGGCCATATTGCTCGCCTTGGTGCCGTGCATGCCCACCATCCACAGGCAGAGCGGATGGGAAGAAGGAAAGGCATCCCGCGCCATAAGGCTTTCGGTCACAGGGATGTCTGCCTTTTCGGCAAGCTGGAGCAGTTCCTCCCCTGCATTGCTTATATTTATGCCACCGCCCGCGTAGATGACAGGCCGTTCAGCCTTGTTAATGAGCTCTGCGGCGGCGGCAATCTCTTCGTCGGAAGGCACAGGTGCGCTGATGACCCGCCGCATATTAGAACGCCCGCCCTCCAGCATAGCCGTGGCGGCACTGCCTGCGGGAAGCGGTTCAAAGTCTATCGTAGCGGCGGTCACTTCCTTGGGAATATCGATGAGCACGGGACCGGGGCGGCCGCTTTTAGCAATCACAAACGCCTCGCGGATAACGGAGGCAAGCTCCTTTATGTCATGCACCATAAAATTATGCTTGGTGATGGGCATGGTGATGCCTGTGATGTCAATCTCTTGGAAAGAATCCTTGCCAAGCAGGGGCGTGGGTACATTGCACGTTACCGCCACCACGGGAGAAGAATCCATATACGCGGTAGCAATGCCCGTCACAAGGTTCGTAGCGCCCGGACCGCTTGTTGCAAAAACCACCCCCACCTTGCCGGTTGCACGGGCATAGCCGTCTGCGGCATGGGCAGCCCCCTGCTCGTGGGCTGTCAGAATATGGGTAATGCGGTCAGAGTTCTTGTACAGTTCATCATAGATATTGAGGATGGCACCGCCCGGGTAGCCAAAGATGGTGTCTACGCCCTGTTCAACAAGACATTCCACCACCACGCGAGAGCCTGTCATTTCCATAGCAAATTTCCTTCTATAAAATAATATGCGATAGTGAAGCAATACTACCGTTTTTTTACAATATATGCAATATGCCGTCCCAAACTTGACACAGCCGGGCTTCTTGATACAATAACACTATGATAGACTGGCAGAGGTCGGGGCGGATGCTCAAACAGAACACCCCCGCGGTACAGGAATTCAACTTCCGCGTATTTAAGATCATGGCAGGGTATACCATGACAGCCCAACTCAGTCTGCTCGTAATGGCATTCATTCCCGGCGCTCTCCTTAACTCAGACGCATACCGAAACCTCTTTGCGGCAAGCTTCCTGCTTTTTTCCACAGGCTTTGTGGTCTGCCAATGCAGGCCTGATCTTGTAAAACGCCATTCCACAATTACCCTTTACCTGAACAGCTTTGCGCTGCAAGTTTTCTCTTTCCTCTTGGACAGGACTATTGCCGCGAGCAGGCAGGTGGAAGCCCCCTATTCGCTGATGCTGGGTTATCTGCTTGTACAGCCAATCATCATCATGGATAAAAGCATCCGCATAACGCTGTGGAACATTGTAGACGCGGTAATCTGCATCCTCCTTGCCACAATATGGAAGCCTTACAGCATATTGGTAAACGACATCCTCAACTGCATTGTCTTCAGCCTGACGGGTATAGGCATAGGGGCATTCATCCGTACCTACACAATCAGCTACATCGACATAAAGGCAAAGGAAATAAATCAAACCCTGCGGGAGATGGAGGCGGCTAACAACGCAAAATCAGCCTTCCTCGCCCACATGAGCCACGAAATCCGCACCCCGCTGAACGTCGTGCTCGGCTTGAACGAAATGATTTTGCGGGAATCGGCAGACAGCGCCGTGCTCGGCTATGCGGGAGAAATCAAGCAGGCAGGCAAGATGCTTTATTCCCTCATAAACGACATACTGGACTTCTCAAAGATAGAGGCGGGGGACTTCGCCCTTCTTTCCGTGGAATACAACCTTGATTCCGTCATAAGCGAGCTGAACAGCATGATTGCACCGCGCACGCAGGAAAAGGGGCTGCGTTTTTTCCTGGAAGTGGAAGAGAACATTCCTAACGTGCTTTTTGGTGACGAGAGGCGCGTCAAGCAGTGCGTCCTGAACCTGCTTACAAACGCCGTCAAATACACGGAACGGGGATGGGTAACGCTGCAGGTCACCGGAGTGCAGAGGCTCGGCGAAGAGGGACAGCGTATCCTGCTCACCTTCACCGTGACGGACACAGGCATAGGCATCAAGCCGGAGGATTTAAGCAGGCTCTTTTCCCCCTTCGAGCGGCTTGATGAGCGGCGGAACCGGAACATCGAGGGAACGGGCTTGGGGCTGTCTATAGTGCAGGGCATACTCAAAAAGATGGACTCAGAGCTTATCGTGCAGAGCGAATACGGCAGGGGCTCCGAGTTTTCATTCACCGTGGCGCAGGGCGTTGTAAAGGACACGCCTGTCGGCAAGCTCAACACAAAGGCACAGGCGACAGGCACCGCGCAGCAGCCAGAGCACAAGCCCTTCATCGCTCCTGCCGCAAAAATTCTGGTTGTCGATGACCTGAAGACAAACATCGACGTGCTCTGCGGCCTGCTCAAATACACACGGATACAGATTGACACGGCGACAAGCGGCGCACAGGCTGTGGAACTGGTAAAGACAAGGCGCTATAACGTGGTGTTCATTGACCACCGGATGCCCATCATGGACGGCATTGAAACGCTCCACGCCATACGGCAGCTGGGAGTAAATGCTTCCAAAAACGCCTGCTATGTCGCGCTCACGGCAAATGCCATCAGGGGTTCTCGGCAGCTCTACCTGCACGAGGGATTCAACGACTACCTCTCCAAACCCGTGGACTACGTGGAGCTGGAAAAACTGCTTCTGCGCTACCTGCCGCAGGAGCTCGTCACCATGCAGGAGAAGGACATATACAAAAGCGCAGAAGCTCTGGGACAGCGGCCAAACTGCGCGCTCTGCGAAAAGTGCTGCTGGAACAAGCCGCCTCCAGCCCTCCCCTACAGCGGTACCGATGCGGATGGCGCCGCTGATTTTCTCTCGCGCTACCGCAAGCTGGAAGGCATAGACTGCGAGGAAGCTCTTGCTTCCTGCGGCAGTGCCGACACCCTGCGCACCGCGGTGCAAAGCTTCTGCGCCGAATGCGAAAAGCAGTGCGAGGCCACAGAAGAGGGAATGCAGAAACAGGACTGGCAGAGCTACACGGTTGCCGTACACGCGCTCAAAACCGCGCTGCGCCTTGTGGGGCTTACAAAGCTTTCCGCAGAAGCGGCAAAGCTTGAAAAACTTGGCGACAGCAGGGATGCCGATGCAATCCTCGCAAAAAGCCCTGCCTTTCTTTCCAGTCTGCGGGACTGGCAAAAGCAGCTTGAAGCGACGACAGACGCCCCCAAAGAAATTCCTCCCGAGCAATACGCGGAGGCAATCAGCGCGCTCAAAGAATGCGCGGAAGCAGAGGACCTGCATTCTGCGGAAAATATACTGAATATGCTTGACGGCTGCCAGCTGCCGAAAAAAGACGCAGAAAGCTGCCACCTCTTGCTGCAGGCCGCAAGGAACAGAGACATCACGCTTTTCCAAGACTTAATGGAAAATTTGACCAAAGAAAAAGAGGAGATTTCTTTATGAAAAACCAGCTTGCCTTTATCTGCGAAAGCGCAGAGCACTTTTTAATCCGCAGCATGATTGCCGACCTTGAAAAATCAAACTATGAGGTAAAAGTTTATCCGGTGAATATGAATATCTTCACCTTCATAAACTCTCCCTACAAGCTGTTTATGGTCTACCTTGACGGCTACAAGGAAGACTATCAAAAGATGCTCACCTCCCTGAAGCTGCTTGTCGGAGAAAACAATGACTGTAAGCTCTTCCTCATCGGAACGCCCAACGACTTAGAGCTTGCCTACGAGCACATTCCCCAGCGTTTCGTGACGCATTCCTTCAAGCGTCCGGTAAACGTGGAAGACCTCATCAAAATCATGGATGCATCCACTTCCGGCTACACTTATGAGAAAAATCTTATAGGCGTGCAGGGAGGATATGCCCGCAACGGCAGAAAGACCATTCTGATTGTCGATGACGATGAAGTGTATCTGCATACGCTGGAAAGATGGTTTTCCGGGGAATACAACGTCTATACGGCGACTTCCTCTTCCATCGCCATCCCCCTGCTCAAAAAGATTTCCGTCGACCTCATCCTGCTCGACTATGAAATGCCCGTCATCTCCGGACTGGACTTGTTCCAGATGCTCAAGAACGAACCGTCAACGGCGAATATCCCCGTCATCTTCCTCACCGCGAAAGACGACAAGCACACCATACTCGAAGTAATAGCGGCGAAACCCGCACTCTACCTGCTCAAGACGCTTCCTCCGCTTCTCTTGCAGCAGAACGTGCGGGATTTCTTTGCTAAACAGGGAAATTCGTGACTATTACAGAACATATTGTAAGACGTTTCTGACCTGCTATCTGACCATATAAAAATAATTCGCCTTGGCAATACAAACAATGCCATCAATGCGCTATTATCCCTGCCATGGAAAGTCAGAAGCAATACACATTAAACAAAGGGCTTGCCCAGATGCTCAAGGGCGGCGTGATTATGGACGTGACGACGCCGGAGCAGGCAAAGATCGCAGAGGACGCGGGAGCCTGCGCGGTGATGGCGCTGGAACGCATTCCTGCGGATATCCGCGCGGCAGGGGGCGTGGCGCGCATGAGCGACCCCAAGATGATAAAGGGCATTCAGGACGCAGTGACCATCCCCGTGATGGCAAAGTGCCGCATCGGTCACATTGCCGAAGCACGCATACTGGAAGCCATAGACATAGACTACATCGACGAAAGCGAAGTACTTTCCCCTGCCGATGACATATACCACATAGACAAAACGCAGTTCAAAGTGCCCTTCGTGTGCGGCGCAAAAAATCTTGGCGAAGCGCTCCGCCGCATTGCGGAAGGGGCTGCGATGATACGCACCAAGGGCGAACCGGGCACCGGCGACGTGGTGCAGGCGGTGAGCCACATCCGTACCATGAACAGCGAAATCCGCCGCATTTCTTCCCTGCGCGATGACGAGCTCTTCAACGAAGCAAAGGAACTCGGCGTGCCCGTGGAGCTTTTGCGCTCCGTGCACGACAACGGCAGGCTGCCCGTGGTGAACTTTGCGGCAGGCGGCGTGGCAACTCCGGCAGATGCCTCGCTGATGATGCTGCTCGGCGCTGAGGGCGTATTTGTCGGTTCCGGCATTTTCAAATCAGGCAATCCCGCAAAGAGGGCGGCAGCCATTGTTCAGGCGACGACCAATTTTTCAGATTTCTCGCTCGTGGCAAAGCTCTCCGAAGACTTGGGAGAAGCGATGGTGGGCATCAATGCAGACGAAATCCAGCTGCTCATGGCGGAGCGCGGCAAATGACGGCGGTGCTCGCGGTGCAGGGAGATTTTGCAGAGCACGAAGCAGCCCTGCGCGCCTTGGGGGAACCGTGCTTTGAAATCCGCCAGAAAAGAGATGCGGAAAAGGGCTTTGACCGCCTCGTGCTCCCCGGCGGAGAAAGCACCGTGCAGCGGAAGCTCATCACCGCTCTGGGGATGTACGACACGCTCAAAGAACGCATCAGCGGCGGCACCCCCACCCTCGCCACCTGCGCAGGGCTCATCCTGCTCGCCGACTGCTTCCGCACGTTGCCAGTCACCGTCCGCCGTAATGCCTACGGCAGGCAGACGGGCAGTTTCTACACGGAAGGTGACTTTGCGGGCATAGGGACCATACCGATGACTTTTATCCGCGCACCGTATATCGAAAGCGTAGACAGGCACAAAGCGGAAGAAGTGCAGATAAAGTCTGTGACAGACGGGCACATCACCGGCGTCCAGTACGGCAGGCAGCTGGGCATCTCCTTTCACCCAGAGATGGACAAGGACAGCAGGCTGTATGCATATTTCCTTTCGGTGTGATTTCCGTACTTGCTGTGTGATGGTCTCGTGGACGGTGTGTGATGGTCTCGTGGTCGGTGTGTGATGCGCTCGTGGACGGTGAGTGACGGTCTCGTGGTCGGTGTGTGACGGTCTCGTTGTTGCTGTGTGACAGTCTCGTGGACGGTGAGTGACGGGCTCGTGGACGGTGTGTGACGGTCTCGTGGTCGGTGTGTGACGCGCTCGTG
>CAKZZK010000123.1 GCA_937885235.1 uncultured Treponema sp. | reverse complement strand
TGGGGAAAGATTTTATGGATATGTGGAATGCGGACGAATATCAAAGATATCGCAGAATTGTAAATGATTCCCGAAATATGGACGCGACCTGTAAAAGATGTTATCAGTCATCGCATTGCAACTGGAACTTGCAGACTTCCTTTATTCAGGTTGGCAAGGAATTCTCGCCGGAGTGGTAGTATATGTTTATCTCATGTGCTTTTTGATGTGAGCAGGAATATAGAAGAACAGGGAGGATTCTGATAAAATCGAAGAGAATCATATGTAATGAAGGGGGTAGTCTTAATAGAAAAAGTGGATATGCTTGTGTAAGTTTATCTAAAGCATATAATTTGGAATTATGTGATATCAAAAAATCAGACAGTATTTGTGTTTATTGACATTTCTCTAGAAAATCATTAAAAGTGAAACAAGGGTTCTTATGCTTTGGCGGGCAGTAGTGTGACTGAAAAAATTAGAAATGCCCTTCTCAAGCAAGAAAGAAATGACATGGTCGGGATAGGAACCATGTAGTGGAGTTGCAAATTCTAATTTTTTAAGAAAAAAACTTAATATGTCAATTGGTCTCTGTACAGGGCGAATTTTTTAAAATAATGATGTTTGGAGAATTTTTTTATGCAATTTAATTCTTATTTTTTTTTATTGTTTTTTTTCCCGATATTCCTGATTTTGTATTTTGGTGCAAATAAGATATCTGTGCTGTGTGGGAAGTTTGTACTGATTTCTGCCAGTATTATGTTTTATGCATTTGGCAGAGTACATATGCTTATTTATCTGGGAATTAGCCTTGCGATCAATTATTTATTTATTTACCTGATTAATAGAAGGTGCGTAAAAAATAGAATACTATTATACATGTCTGTTGCAGTTAATATTTCACTTCTTTTATATTTTAAATATTATAATTTTTTTGGACAGAATATAAGTGCGGTAATAGGGAAAGAATGGGATTATCGAAACATCATTCTTCCACTTGGTATTTCTTTTTACACCTTTCAGCAGGTAGCATATCTCGTCGCTGTTTACAGGAAAGAACTTTCCGAAGGTAATTTAGTTGACTATCTTGCTTATATTTTATACTTCCCCAAATTGCTTATGGGACCATTGACAGAACCGGTAAATTTCCTTTCACAGCTAAACGATCCCGTAAACAGAAAACCAGAACCATATAATATCTGTAAAGGCATTCAATTATTCAGTTTTGGTTTAATCAAAAAGGTGTGGATAGCAGATCAATGCGCAATGGCGGTAACTTGGGTTTATGAGAATATGAGTGAAGCGACGTCAGCAGATCTTTTGATATTACTGCTTTGTTACACTTTCGAAATTTATTTTGATTTCAGCGGTTATAGCGATATGGCTGCCGGAACGGCGTTGATGATGAATATTAAACTGCCAATCAATTTTAATTTACCGTACAAGGCTGTATCAATTCGTGAATTTTGGAAAAGATGGCACATTTCTTTGACCGATTTTTTTACAAAGTATGTATATTATCCTCTTGGCGGTTCCAAGAAAGGCAAGCTACATACATATATCAATGTTATGATCATATTCATACTAAGCGGATTATGGCATGGGGATAATTGGACGTTCCTTCTGTGGGGGGGGGGGTCACGGTTTGTTAAGCTGTATGGACAGGGCATTTGAGAAGACTTTGGAAAAGATATTCATACCGATTCGGTGGGCCGTTACCTTTGCAGAGATAAGTATATTGTGGCTGCTTTTTAGCGCGAAATCCATATCAGAATGGATTCAAATTCTTTTGAGAATCCTGTCCATGCAGGATGGACATATTAGTACGGAATTGATAAAAACTTTTGAGGTTTCCGTGAATGTTTTTCTTATAAAGATTCTCAAAATACTTCAGATTGGGAATGCACATGTGCAGGTCGTTGTCCTGTTTATTTTTATGATGTTTATATTATGTTTACTTCCGGAAAATACTTATAAAAGGGCAGAAAAGTTAGGCATTATATCTTTGTTTACTTCCATTGCTGTATTTGTGTGTGGGGTACTTTTACTTAGCAGTGAATCAATTTTTGTATATTATGGATTTTGATTTGGAAATCTAAGGAAACTGTGAGGAGAAACATGAAAGCTAAGGTTTGGTTGATAAGCTGGGGCATGACTGTAATATGCATATTGTGTATGATAGGAATAGTAAATTACCAGATAGATCCGTTTTTTCATTATCATAAGCCAAATACAGAGAAATACTATTTTATTCTTGATAACGAAAGAAGTCAAAATGACGGTATTGTAAAGCACTTTGAGTATGATGCATTGATCACGGGAACATCTATGACAGAAAATTTTTTGACATCTGAAGCTGATATGTTGTTTGGGCTGCACTTTGTAAAGGTACCTTTTAGTGGGGGAAGTTTTAAGGAGGTCAACGGCATTGTTGAAACTGCACTCAGATATAACCCGAATATTAAAATGGTTATTCGGGGCTTAGATATGGGGTGGACGAATTTTTTTGAGGCTGATGCAATGCGATTTGATCTTGGGGAATATCCTACATACCTATATGATCATAATCTATTTAATGATGTGAAATATTTGCTTAATGCAAGTACGGTAAAGCGCGTTGTGAAGATGCTTTATAGCACAGTGCAAAGTAATTATAAAGCAGGTATAACAGAGTTTGATGATTATGCAAGGTGGCAGGAAGGAGTAGGAATACGATTTGGAGTAAAGGAAGTTTGTAAGGAGGGATTAGAAATAAAAGGAGCGGATGCTCAGAAAGTTCTAACAGATGAGGAAAAAGCTCTAATGAGAAAGGCGGTAACGCAAAATGTCGTGAGTATTGCAGAAAGATATCCAAGTGTAGAGTTTTATTATTTCTTTCCTCCATATAGTATAGTCAGTTGGAATACATATAAAGAGCAAGGAGAAATTCAAAAGTATGTAGATGCTGAGCAATACATGATAGAACTATTGGTTTCTCACCAAAATATACATCTTTTTTCGTTTAATAATCGATTTGATATCATAACCGATTTGAACAACTATAAAGATAGTGCTCATTATGGAAGCTGGATCAACAGTTTAATACTTAAGTGGATGAAAGAGACCAAGTATCAATTAACGGAGAATAACTACAGAGATTATATACAGGACGAATATGATTTCTATTCATGTTACAATTATGGTGAGATACTTGATCAGCCAGATTATGAAGCAGATTTATATGCGGCAGCACTTTTGAATGAGGAATTGACAGGGGCAGAGCCTTTATTTATCGACGAACATGCAGATGTGGTAGTTGATAGTACAAAATTCGTTACCATTATTGGGAAACAGAATTTTTTTTCTTTGTCAACCGAGCATGATAAAGGATATAATTACTGCGTATTTAAAGCAGTGTCGACAGAAGGTGATATATCAGAAGTAATAGTTACAGATGTATTGGGAGAGGAACTACAGCATGTAGAGTTGATAAGAGACGGAGAGCAGCATTTATATGTCATTGATTTTTCACGGTTGGTTCCAGAAGTGGAAATTCTGTTTAAACAGGATAAGTGTTTTTATAGCGATATAAGGTTGTATTAGATAAAGTACATGGAAGGAAATCGGCGTGATGCTTAGGAATATTAAATTATTTTGGGAGGTTGTTAAAGAAGCGTTTTGTATATTAAGCACAGGACAAAAAAAACAGCTTATTTTGGTTTTTTTGTCTATTATTTCTACGTCCGTGCTAGAATTTATGGGTGTAGGCGTTATTTTGCCTTTTATACAGGCCATCTTAAATTCAGAAGAACTTATGAATAAAAGTTATATTAAGTTTTTATGTTCTATATTTAGAATTAGTGACAGTACTTCTTTACTGATTTTGCTTGGTATTTTGATTGCATCCTTATATATTTTTAAAAATATATTTATTTTGTTTGCAGGCTACTACCAAGTAAAGTATGCTACTAGGTTACAAAGAGAGTTATCTGTAGATATGATGCGTTCTCTGATGAAAAGGCCATATTCCTTTTTTCTTACTATAGATAGTGGTATTATTTTAAGATTGTTTAATACATCTATTGCGGCATTTTTCAGTATTATAGAGTCTTTGATCGCGTTGGCTACAGATAGTATAACTATTTTCTTGATTGCGTCATATCTTATTTATGCAGATTGTTTCACGGCGTTATGTATACTTTTAATTATGCTATTGACAATGTATTTTATTATTTTTTCTTTTAAGCCAGTACTCAAAAGGGCTGGTATAGCAAATAGTAATGCCAATTATAAAAAATATAAAAGTTTGTTAAATATTATAGGTGGCATAAAAGATATTTATGTTACAAAGAGAGAGGAAATATTTATTAATTCTTATGAAAAAGCTTCTGAGGAAACCAGCAGATGCCAATTAGTATATACTACATTGAATGCAGCACCAAACCGATGCATTGAGAGTGTATGCGTATCAGCGATTATAGGAGTTATAATCTTTCGCTTGATATTGTTTAATACAGGGCTGGAAACTTTTATACCCAAGTTGGCTGTATTTGCAATGGCAGCATTCAAAATATTGCCTTCTATTGGAAAAATTATTAGCCGAATTAATTCTATTGTTTATTACAGGTTACAGCAAAAAGAGGTATATCAAAACATCATAGAGGTACGACAATATGATGCAGAGATGTCACATTATGTTTCTTCGGCACAGGCTGTAGGTAAAAATGGATTCTATCAGGAACTAGAAAAAGATCCTGTTAAAAATGCAAAATGGATTGGCAAAGTTGAGTTCAAAATTGAGTTTTCTGGGGTGGAATGGAAGTACCAAAATCAAATTTGCCCGGTATTGCAAGATTTTAATTTGACGATTCATAAAGGCGAAGCAATTGGGCTAATAGGAACATCAGGAGCTGGAAAGTCAACGGTAATAGATATACTTTTGGGATTGTTAAAACCACAGGAAGGGTATGTATATATAGATGATAAAGATATTTTTGCTATGCCGCATGTATGGGCACAGATGGTTGGTTATGTACCTCAAAGTGTGTATTTAATGGATGAAACCATACGTGCGAATGTTGCTTTCGGATTGCAAGATATTAAGGATGAGGAAATATGGGCGGCATTGGAAAAAGCACAGCTGCGGTCATTTGTTGAGAGCCTGCCCAAGGGTTTAGATACCTTTGTTGGTGAACGGGGGGTCAGGCTATCTGGTGGTCAGAGACAGCGTATTGCTATTGCGAGGGCGCTATATTCGAAACCACAGATTATCGTATTGGACGAGGCTACTGCAGCACTAGATAACGAAACTGAAGCTGCTGTGATGGAAAGTATAGAAGTGTTACATGGAGAAGTAACGCTTATTATCGTCGCACACAGACTGACGACAATAAGGAAGTGCGACAGAATCTTTGAGATTGCTAATGGTGTCGCTACGGAGCGGTCACATGAGGAGGTGTTTAGAATAACAGAAAGCGTGTAATGATGTTAGATAATCAGACTCAAAAATAGTGACTTGTAGATGATAATACTGGCTTGTTAGAATGCACACAGAATAGGAAGATTAATTTGTATACGGTGTGTATTTGTCGAATGGTTAAGAAGTATGATAAGAGTTCACGTATGGTGAGTTAAAACGTGGAGTATCATTAAGTCTGAAACCAAGTCGTGCATTGGATATGAAGAAAAAACCATACGCGAGATTGTCGATCGGTTGTGAAGCTTGTGTATAAGGAGGCAGGATGAGATACGCATTGATCGGCTGCGGCAGGATATCGCCGAACCATATTGTAGCGGCAAAGGCGAACGCTCTTGATATTGTTGCGCTTTGTGATACAGATGAAAGCTGTATGACTGATAAGATAAAGAAGCTTGAACTTCCCGCATCTATTTCAACATATACGAATTATAGGGAAATGCTGGAAAAGGAAAGACCGGAATTGGTGGCGATTGCCACGGAGTCTGGGAAACATGCGGAAATTGCCTTGGATTGTTTGGATGCAGACTGTCATGTAATTATAGAAAAGCCTATCGCGCTTTCGCTTTTTGACGCGGACAGGATTATTCAACGAGCGAAGGAAAAAAATCGGAAAGTATGCGCCAATCATCAAAACCGCTTCAATAAGTCGGTGCAAAAGATAAGAGAAGCGGTGGATAAGGGAAGATTTGGTCGTATCTTTTACGGAACTGCACATATTCGTTGGTGCAGGGATTATGAATACTATCACCGGGCAGGCTGGAGAGGCACATGGGAACAGGATGGCGGCGCATTAATGAATCAGTGCATTCATAATATCGATTTGCTGCGTTGGATGCTGGGGGATGAGGTCATAGAGGTGGCAGGTATGACGGACAGGCTGAATCACCCGTATATCGAAGCGGAGGATCTGGGGATTGCGATTATCCGGTTTGCAAACGGCGGCTACGGAATTATAGAGGGAACGACGGATATTTATCCGAAAAATCTGGAGGAGACCTTGTATCTTTTTGGGGAAAAGGGGACGGTAAAGGCCGGCGGGCAGTCTGTGAATATTATCGAAGAATGGCGTTTTTCGGATATGCTGGACGATCCTGCGGAGGTAAAAGCCAGATTTCATGAAAACCCGCCAAACGTGTACGGTTACGGGCATACGCCACTTTATAAGGATATGATAGAGGCGATTCGGGATAACAGGGAGCCATATGTGAATGCCGAAGCGGGAAGGCGGGCATTGGAGCTAGTGCTTGCCATATATAAATCCGCGGCTACGGGCAAGGTGGTACGACTGCCTATGGAGTCCTGCTCTACGCTGGATTTTAAGGGAAGGTTCTCGTAAGGATAGAAGACCCGTTCAAAATGCATCATTTAACAGGGCTTGTTGTTTAGACAAAAAAGAGGGGCAGTTAGTGGAATTCAGAGATCTAAGAAGGCAGTATGGACGCATCAAGGCGGATATAGACGCGCAGATAGAGGAGACTATTTTATCCACCCGTTTTATCTCGGGGGATAAGGTTGAAGCGCTTGAGGAAACATTGGCGGATTATGTCAATAGAAAGTACTGTATCTCCTGTGCAAACGGAACGGATGCGATTACGATTGCCTTAAAGGCATACGGTATTGGAAAAGGAGAGGCTGTCTTTGTACCGGATTTTACCTTTTTCAGCTCTGGCGAGTGTCCGGCAGTCGAAGGGGCGACCCCTGTTTTTGTGGATGTAAGACGGGATACCTTTAATATGGATCCAACAGCGCTTGCCACTGCAATAGAGGAAGTTTTGAGCGAGGGAGAGCTCTGTCCGAAACCTGTAGTGGCGGTTGATCTTTTCGGACAGCCGTTTGATTATACTGCTATCAGGAAGCTTTGTGATACCTATGGATTGCTTTTGTTGGAGGATGCGGCGCAGGGATTTGGCGGAGTTTATACGGCTGAAAACGGAATAGAGAAAAAAGCCTGCTCTTTGGGGGATATTTCCATTACCTCTTTTTTTCCTGCAAAGCCTCTGGGCTGCTATGGGGATGGGGGAGCCATTTTTACCGATGATAAAGAAATTGCTGACCTTTGCAGATCTATTGCGGTACATGGCAAGGCAATGCAGCGGCCTGAAGATCCGGAGGCAAAATATGATAATGTAAGGCTGGGGATGAACAGTCGGCTGGATACTTTGCAGGCGGGAATACTGCTTGCCAAGTTTCCTGTTTTTCAGAGTGAAGAGCTGCAGGCGGTAAATCGGATTGCACATCTTTATAATGAGTACCTGCAGAAATATACCTCCGTCGAATGCCCGATCGTTCCGACAGGTTACTACAGCAGTTGGGCACAGTATACAATTAAGCTGGGAAGAGGAGTGGATCGTGCAGTTCTTCAAAAAAATCTGAAAGCACAGGGAATACCTACCAATATATATTATAAAAGGCCTATGCATGCACAGAAGGCGTTTAAGGGAACCCGAAGCGAAAGGGCCAAGTGCCCTGTAACGGAAGCTCTTTGTGAAAGCGTGCTGTGCCTCCCGATGCACCCGTACCTGAAAGAAGCTGAGGTCAGCAGTATCTCAGAGGCATTAAAGTCACTGCTTGAGCAGACAGAGACAGATTTTTATACGGTTTGAACACAGGATTGGAATTGGATGGATTTTTCGATAATGAGGGAGAAGTCTTGTTTGTAATATGAGCGCGGAAATTTTTGTACACGAGAGCAGTTATATAGATGAGGATGTAAGTATTGGGGAAGGCACTAAGATATGGCATTTTTGCCATGTGCAAAGGGGAGCGGTAATAGGACGTTACTGTGTGTTGGGGCAAAATGTAAATATTTCAAATCATGTAAAAATAGGCGATTATGTAAAAATTCAGAACAATGTGTCCGTCTATGAAGGAGTTGAACTGGAGGATGGTGTTTTTTGCGGACCTTCCTGCGTATTTACAAATGACCTGACGCCGAGAGCAGAGTATCCCAAGGGTGTCGCAAATTATAAAAAAACGCTGGTCATGCATGGCGCAAGTATTGGTGCGAATGCGACTATTGTTTGTGGACATACCATAGGCGAGTATGCGATGGTGGCGGCCGGAGCTGTAGTAACGAAGGATGTTCCGGCGTATACGCTTGTGGCGGGAGTGCCGGCAAGGGTCGTTGGGCAGGTTGATCCCTTTGGTCATATTACGGTAAATTGTAATGCAAAAGTATAGAGAAGAATGCATTTTTCAGTATACGATTTTGTGAGGTAAAAGTATGTCGGAAATTAATTTAAGTATCATCATTCCACATTATAATAATGCAGATAGAGCTATCCGTATGTTTCAGAGTATACCGCAAAAAGGAGATATAGAAATTTTGTTTGTGGACGATTACTCGGCTGAAGATCAGTATACCAAGGTGGTAGAATATATTAAGGAGTATCGTCCGGAAATTCGTGTGTTCAGAAACGAGTCCGTGGATCACAATGCTGGCATGGCCAAAAATATCGGATTGCGTAATGCGGTCGGTGCATGGGTTATGTTTGCAGGGGCGGATGATTTCTTTATGGAGGGATTTTATGAGGAGGTAAGCCGGTATTTTCATACGGAGTATGACGCGGTTTATTTTACATATACAATTTGTAATGAATCAGATCTTGTGCCACATGTGGATAATTCTGCATATAATGATGCTATTTTCAGATATATGAAAGTTTTATCACATGAAAACGAGACATGCATTCGGATGTCTTATGCGGATTGTTCTAAGATGTACAGAAAGAATATGATCGAACAAAACGGGGTAGAATGTGAAGAAATACGCCATTCCAATGATGTTATGTATAATACAAAAGCAGGATATTATGCGAAACAGGTAGCTGTTTCGCATAAAAGTGTGTATTGCTATTGTCGATATCCAGGGACATTGAGTACGGAGCATGATGAAAAGAGCTTCGATATCAGAAAATGTGCGGCAATACGTAGATATGCCTTTTTGTATCAGCATTATTCCAAAGCAGATTTGAAAGCTGCAGGAGCAGGATTGCAAGGTTTAAGGTTGGTATTGAACCCATTATTGAAAGGTTATGGAATAAAATTGTCAATAAAATATTTCAGGCTCTTAAAAGCAGAAAACCTTCCGCTGATAATAGTTTGAATCCCAAGAAATTAGTTAGAATGCAAGAGATGTAAAATACTATTCTAAGATTGATATATGAAAGAAATAGGAGAAAATCGTTACTATATTCGGTAATAAATGCTGTTAAGGCAAGGAGACTTTCTGTAATGCTAAAAGGTATGTTGTGATTTTTGCTGATGTTGCAGGATAATATACGATTTATATGAATTTGCATTTTATAAATATTGCTTTCTTTTTTACTAAATTTAGTATTGAAAGTATTATCAAATTGGATATGTTTTTTTAGATTATGATAATGGAGAAATAACAAATATGATAGAGAAGAGATATCATTCCATAGATTTTGTGAAAGGAATTGGTATATTGTTTATCATCATAACGCATTATAAATGGCAGGATATTGAAAGGTTGAAATTTTTGTTTCCTTTTTGGATTGATATGGCAGTACCTGTATATATGATAATCTCTGGATTTGTGTATACAAAGTCATTTCAAAAAAGTGAGATCAATACGATAGACAGAGCATATACCGTTGATGTATTATTGGGAAAAATCATCAGATACAGCATACCGTTTTTAATTACTTTTATCATAGAAATATTCGCCATCAATGCTATCTTAGGAATTCATTATGACTCATTATATGTTTGCAGACGCTTCCTTAGCGGAGGATTTGGCCCGGGAAGTTATTATTATCCTTGCATGATTCAATTTATCTTTTATTTTCCCGTTATATTTGCAATTGTTCAAAGATATCATTTTAATGGAGTGTTTTTTTGCGGAGGCATCAATTTGATTTATGAAATTTTAAAATTTGCTTATGGAATGAATGAAGGGTGTTACAGGCTGTTGATATTCAGATATACATTATGCATTGCTTATGGCAGTTATCTTGCAATGGGGGGGGGTAATCAAGAAACATAGAAAACTATCAGTTATATGTATGTGCTTTGGAATATCCTATATAATTATGTGTAAGTATATTGGGCTGATTCCGCCGGTTACTAATTATTGGTCAGGGACAAGTCTGTGGGCAGTCTTGTTTATACTACCTATCTCAGCACCGTTAATATTAAATAGACTTTCTAATCGTTTTGTAGAATTATTGGGGAAGGCATCTTATGATATATTTTTGGTGCAAATGACATATTTTAATGGTGCGAGTATGGTTTATAAGCACATTTCAGGTACTATTCCTCAAATAATATGCAACTTTATTGTTTGTGTTTCGGTAGGGATAATCTTTTATTATGTTGAACGCCCTATAACAAAATTGATAAATCAAAGGATACATTATTTCTGGAATAAATATAAAAAGTCTATTATGCAGATAGTTTTATAATTATTTTTTTATTTTATGTGCGGCATCGCAGGCTTTTGTAACCGACCTGTCAACTGGCGGGAGGAAATCTTAAAAATGAACGAGCGGATGTATCACAGGGGACCGGACGCCGGAGGCGTGTGGTCTTCTTCTGATGCCTCCGTGGTGTTCGGGCACAGAAGGCTTTCCGTTATCGACCTGACGGAGGGCGGGGCGCAGCCGATGACCTCCGCCTCGGGGCGCTTTACGATTGCGTATAACGGGGAAATTTATAATTATCAGCTGCTTCGCGAGAAGCTCCTGCGGGAAAAAAGAGTAGCTTCGTTTCGCGGAACCTCAGATACGGAGGTATTGCTGGAGGCGTTCGAGGCGTACGGCGTTGAGGAAACGATACGGCAATGCAAGGGTATGTTTGCGATCGCGCTGTATGACAGCGCGGAGGAGACGCTCTACCTCTTGCGCGACCGCGTGGGGGAAAAACCGCTATATTACGGCTTTGTACACACGCCGGGGGAGCTTCAGGGAGGAAACAGCGAGGGGCAAAAAAGCTTTGCTTTCGCTTCGGATATCGGCAGCCTGCGGGAATTGAAGGGCTTTGATAACGAAATCAATACGGAGATATTAAATATCTATTTTGTGCACGGCTATATTCCCGCGCCGTATTCGATCTATCAGGGGATATACAAGCTGGAGGCGGGCTGCATACTGACGTTGAAAAAGCCGTTTATGGAGCCGCGGATACAACCGTACTGGTCGATGAAGGACGTAGCGGTATACGGACAAAGTCACCTGTTTCAGGGAACGGAGGAGGAAGCGGCGGAGGAGCTTGAGCGGCTCTTAAAGGAGTCCATTCGGGGACAGATGGTCGCGGACGTGCCGGTGGGCGCATTTTTATCGGCGGGGATTGATTCGGGAACGATTGTCGCGCTGATGCAGGAGCTGTCCGGCGGACATAGGGTAAAGAGCTTTACCATCGGCATGGAGGATCCGACGTTTAACGAGGCGGCATATGCGAAAGAGATTGCGAAGCGCTTGGGAACGGAGCATACGGAGCTGTATATTACGGAGGAGGACGCAAAGGCGGTCATACCGAAGCTCTCGTATATGTTTTCGGAGCCGTTTGCGGACAGCTCGCAGATACCGACGTATCTGGTAAGTAAGCTGACAAGGGAGCATGTGACGGTATCTCTGAGCGGAGACGGCGGGGACGAGCTTTTCTGCGGCTATGAGACCTACGCGTCTGTCAGCCGTATCTGGGGGAAGATGGGACGTGTTCCGTATGCCTTGAGGAAGCCGGTAAGCGAGCTTTTGCTGCGGCTACCGATAAAAAAGAAGGATAAGATTTTTCAGACGAAGAGCATGCTGCTCGGCGCCAAGGATCCCGCGGAGCTTTACGAGCTGGACAACAGGGAGGAGCCGCTAGCGCTTAAGCTGAGCGTCAATTCGGTCACGGCGCCGTATAAATATACGCAGTACCGCTATGGCGAAATCAAGGAGCTGAACCACAATATCATGCTGATGGATATGCAGATGTATCATCCGGACGATATTCTGGTTAAGGTGGACAGAACGGCGATGGCGGTGTCTCTGGAGACGCGGGTGCCGCTTCTGGATAAGGACGTGGTGGAGTTCGCGTGGACGCTTCCGATCGAGTACAAAAAAAGGGACGGCGTAACCAAGCGCGTCCTGCGGGACATTCTGTATCGGCGCGTACCGAAGGAGCTTATGGAGCGGCCAAAGAAGGGCTTTTCCATTCCGATTGAGAAGTGGCTGCGGGAGAAGGAGCTGCGCGATTGGGCGGAGTCTCTTTTGGATGAGGGGAAAATCAGGGAGCAGGGGCTTTTGCATGCCGATGTTGTCCGTCGTATCTGGAGGGGGTATATCGAAAACGGCGTTTGGCGGATACAGATATGGTATCTGCTGATGTTTGAAGAGTGGCTGCGGAGCGCCTGCTAGAGCTATGCTGATCTTACATGTCCTCGGAGGACTCGGCAATCAACTGTATCAATACGCTCTGTATGAAAAGCTGCGCGCTTTGGGAAAAGACGTATGTCTGGACGTCGATGATTATACCGTTCACGCGCGGGAGCCGGAGAAGCGCGCATTTGCGCTTGCCTGTTTTCCGGGCGTGTCGCTTCGCTTTGCAAAGCGCGGGGAGCGGCGGAAATATAAGGACGACGGCAGGGATTTGGTTTCGGGAATACGCAGAAGGCTGCGAAGAATCGGACTTCTTCCGGAAACGGGGCGGATTGTTGCGGAGACGGAGGAATACCAGGAGGAAATTTTCTCCTTAAGCGACGGGTATCTCGACGGTTTCTGGCAAAACGAGGCATATTTTTCGGATATTCTGCCGCAGCTCAGAGAAAAGCTTGCATTTCCCGAGCCTGAGGACAGGATCAACGCATATTATAGGGACAAGCTGCTTTCCGAGGCGTCCGTCGGCGTACATATCCGACGGACGGATTATCTGGACGCCTCGCATCAAAGCCGTTATGCGGGCATCTGTACGGAGGCGTATTATGAGGCGGCGATGCAGACCGCGCTTTCTTTCTGTAGTATGCCCTCCGCTCCTGCAGCCGAAAAAAAGAAAAATAGGGAGTATTCTGCGGGGCGGACGGAAGGAAAGCGGGAAACGCCGCATATCTATATCTTTACCGATGATCCGGCGTATGCCCTGCGGCGGTTAAGAGAAGGGATTTCGTGGCTTACGGGGGCTTACGAGGAGGCTGCCTCGGAGTTGTCCGAAATCCCCGCCGGAAAGCTGCCCGTGACCGTCTGCGACTGGAACTACGGCGAGGCTTCTTTTTATGATATGCTGTTAATGAGCTGCTGCAAGGTCATGATTTGCGCTAATTCCTCCTTCAGCATGTGGGGAGCGAGGCTTTGCGGCAGAAAAGATAAGCTGATGATCCGTCCGCTCTATCAGGACATCGAGCAAAGGGAAAGCTATCGCCGCATCCGGCAGGATTGGAAGGACTGGGTATTGATTGACGATGCAGGAAACAACGCCTAAAATTTCCGTCATTATTCCCGTATATAACATGGAAAAATATTTGGAGCGCTGTATGCGCTCCGTGCTTGCACAGACCTATCGAAATCTGGAAATTCTTCTGGTGGACGACGGTTCGACGGACGCTTCCCCGAAGCTTTGCGACGGCTATGCGAGGCAGGATGGCAGGGTACGGGTCGTGCACAAGCAAAACGGCGG
>CAKZZK010000122.1 GCA_937885235.1 uncultured Treponema sp. | reverse complement strand
ACTGGATTTCGAAAATTTTAAACAGCAGTCCTTAAGTTGATGATGTTAGGCATAGACTGGGGGTTTTACCCTGACCCATACGCATACGGCTCCATGTCATACAGCGCAGCACGCCAGACACTTTACATTTTTGATGAGCTGTATCTGTACAAGCACGGCAATTATGAGGCATACGAAGCAACGGCGGCACACATGGACGCACGAGGAATGAGCATAGCGACTGACCGCATAACTGCCGACAGTGCGGAGCCTAAAAGCATAGCCGACTTCAGGAGCTGGGGCGGAAATGTGCGGGGGGCAATAAAGGGCGTGGGGAGTTTGGATGCAGGCTTCAAATGGCTGCAAGGTTTGAAGCATATAATCATTGACCCCGCCCGCTGCCCTCATGCAGCAGATGAATTCACGCTCTATGAATATGAGCTGGACAAACGCACGGGCGAGGTAATGACAGGCTATCCGCAGGGGCAGCCAGACCACTATCTGGCATTAACGCGCTATGCACTGGAGGGCGTATGGCGGCACGGTGGCGAATAATTTGGCAACTGACTATAAGGGTATGATGGCATACATTTGTAAACAGAAAAAGATTAGAATGCCGATGGATGGCGCGGGCGTACTTGCGTCCGCAGTCATAGAGCTTGCGGAAAAAGATGCACGACATGACGAATACGCAGGCTATTTTCTATCGGCTGAATGGGGCGAATTTTACCGGTCACTTGCAGAGAGGGCGAAAAATGTTTGATAAGATAAGGGGCTTTTTTATGAACGTACTGCATTTATTCCACTCAACCACAATCAAGGATGTGACAGGAATAGAGACAAACATCACAGCAGAGATGTACAGCGCAATAGAGCTGTGGTCAGCAATGATGGGCGGAAATGCGCCATGGAACGACAAAGCCCCGTCATGCGGCATACTAGAACAAATTGCGGGCGAGCTCCATGTTATGGTGTCCCGAGAAATCGGGCTTGAAGTGGAAAATGAAGCCATCCGCCCTGCCATGGAGCACATCAACAAGAATGTAGATAAAATTGTGGACTACATCACGCTTGTGGGCGGATGCGTATTGCGTCCGATTTTTGCAAATGGAAAATTGCAATACGAGATGCTGCCTCTTGGGCATTATCTCCCCATAACGTACGACTTTGACGGTACTCTTACAGACGTTTTGCTTTTGAAGCAGATATCCATCGGTGCAAGGCACTGTGCAAGGCACTGGCTGCTGACGGAGCGGCACACATATACAGGCAGCGAGCATACAGTAAAATGCGTGCTATACAAAAATGAGGGCGGCGCACTCCATAAAGTTGATTTTTCTGACTGTCCGCAGACTGCCGAAATAACGCCGGAATACCAGTGGCAGAACATACGACAGCCAATGATTGTTGAATTCCGCAATCACGCGATAAACAAGATTGACGGCTCCAATGTTCCCGTCGCAATCATTGCGGGGACAGAAGGAATGATACGGGATGCAGACGAACAATACGAGCGTATGAACTGGGAGCAGGAGGCAGGCGAGAAAAAGATATTTGCAGACCGTGACCTTTTTCAAAAGCGGCAGAAAAGGGATGGAACGGAAACTGGCGTCAAATTTGTGCCAAAGCTCAACCGCCTCATGGTACAGGTGGAGGGTGACGGATTTGCAGACGGAAAGAAAATTACAGAATACTCCCCTGCCCTGCGCACAGAACAGCAAAATGCCATGCTGCAACAGATATTCCGCAGGATAGAGCTTACCTGTAATCTTGGCAAGGGTACTATATCCGATATGGAGAACGTACAGCAGACAGCCGAGCAGTACAACGGCGGTCGGAAGAAGCTGTATGCCCTTGTTGACCAGATAGAGGATGAAATTGAATCGAAATACCAGCAATGCGCAAACATATTTGCACACATGGCGGCGGCATACGGCATGGGATCAAACAATAGCAAGATAACGGTAACATGGAATGATGACCAGACGCGCAAAGATATACAGGCGGCAAAGCAGACCGCGCTACAGGAAATCACTGCGGGAGTGAAGAATGAATGGGAGTACCGCAGGGACTTCTATGGGGAAGATGAAACAACAGCAAAAGAAAACACGCCCGAAAAGCCGATGATGACAGACCCATTCAGCTTTGGGGCCTAAATTGCTTTCGCCACGCTATCTGGACGGACTGTCCGATGAAATTATTGAAATTTACTCTCAACTGGAAACTGACATATTGCAAGATATGGCACGGCGAATCGCGCGGCTCGGCAAAATCCCCGATGCCGCGCGCTGGCAGGCGCAGATGCTAGCCGAAGCGGGCGGACTAAAGAAAAACATTGCCCGTATACTGGCAAAATATGACAAGGCAATTGTACAGCAAATAACGGATATATTTACAGACGCACTTGAAACAAACACGAAGAACGATAATCGTGTTTTCAAAGCGGCAACAGGACGCACGGTAAGCGCTCCAAACGCACAAGCCATGCTTTCTACGATACAGAAATGCCATAGCGACCTGTCACGGCTTACACTTACTACAGCTATGACCTCGCAGACACAATTTGTACAGCAGGCAAACCGCGTCTATATGGATGTACAGAGCGGCGCATTTGACTACGACACCGCGATGAAGAGCGCGGCAGACGAGCTATCAAAGCGAGGAATAACTACAGTACAGTACCACAATAGCAAGCCCGTCACCCTCACCATAGAGGCAGCTGTACGGATGAACATACTTACAAGTATAAACCAGACAGCGGCAAATCAGACGCTCAACAACTGCGAGGAATTGGACTGCGACCTAGTGGAAACATCGGCACATATAGGGGCAAGACCAGAACACGAAGAGTGGCAGGGGCAAATATTCAGCAGGAGCGGTACAAATCCGAAATACCGCCCGTTTTCCGTTTGCGAGCTGGGGAGCGTTACCGGAATATGCGGCATAAACTGCCGTCATTCGTTTTACCCCTATTTCGAGGGCATGGCAGAACACTACACCCAAAAAGAGCTTGACGAGATGGCAGATGAAAAAGTCACCTATAACGGCAAAGAATATACACGCTATGAGGGAGAGCAGCACCTGCGCAAAATTGAGCGCAGCATACGGCGGTATAAGCGCAAGGCACTTACACAGGAAGCGGCGGGCGTAGACAACACAAAGGCACGGCGCAAAATAGGCGAATGGCAGGCGGTGGTGCGAGACTTCACCAAGCAGACAGGCATAGCCCGTGACAGCGCACGGGAATACATAGGCACAACAGGCAAACAGCCGACCGCGTTAAAGCCAGCTGTTAAGCAAAATTTAACAGCTCAAACACAGACGGGCACTATTGACGAAGCCACGCAAAGGGCAATGGCAGCCCTTATAGATAATCCCAAGAGCGCAACACGGACAAAGCTTGAAGATGCGGGGGTAACGACACGGGAAGTATACGCATTTACAACGCCAAAAACAGAAACGGAGATAATTAGACGGATAGCTGGCGGCGATAAAACTACGAACGGCTCTTGTTCATCTCTGGGGCTTGCATATACCGCAAACAAGGCAGGTTTTGACGTTCTTGACTTTAGGGGCGGCATAAGTGCAGATACATTCGCCAAGCGAAGCACCATAGAAGAAATTGCAAAGCTAAATGGTGTAAAGAGCAAAATCATTGAAAAGTTTAATGATTATTCAGCCGCCCATGCACTTTGCAAAGAAGTTGAAGCGGGAAAGCAATACTATTTTGCAGTCGGTCGCCATGCTGCTATAATCCGGAAAAAGGACGGCTCTATATTCTGGCTTGAAATGCAATCAGCAAACGATGAGCATAATACATGGCATATCCTTGATGATGATGTGCTTAAAATTCGTTTTGATTGTCAACACAGCCATCAAAAATACCGACAAAAATATACAATATCGTCTATACTGATTGATATTGAATCGTTAGGTAGAAACAAAGAATTCATCGAACTGATGAAATACATAAACACTAATGAAAGCGCACAAATGAAAGGCGCGGGAGGATATGCGAAATGAATGACGATGCTTTTTATAAAGACGGCTATGAAGATTGGCACAAGCACGATAAAAACGACAAGATATGGTATACAGGGAGGATTGACACTATAGGCGAAATCCTTTTTTCATTTGACAAAAAAACAGTATTCAACTTTTGGACGGACTATCCCGACAAGCTGACTGCTGAACAGATAGCTATCTTCAAACAAGAAAATCCATATCTTGCGGCATTGAAGCCAACAAACTAAGGAGCGGCATGACATGACGGAATACGAGGAATGGCAGAACACGCCCGGACGGCTGGGAATACTCATATCAAAGGACGACTTCAAGAAAGGTCGCCACATCGGAAACGAAGCCGAGCTTTTCCGCGCGGAGTTCAAGGAACGCCCGAGGCAGATAATTACAAAGGAGCCAGTTTCAAAAGTCGCTACAAGGGATAAACCCATTGGAAAACAGACGAAA
>CAKZZK010000121.1 GCA_937885235.1 uncultured Treponema sp. | reverse complement strand
ACATTGGGAAGCTTTTTTTTAGCCGAGACCGCTAATACTTTTGAAACTGGCTCGGTAGAAGAAGTGAACGCGGGTCTGTACACGTGCACGCTGCGCGGGCCTGCGGTGGAGCGCAAGATACGGCAGATGGCGCGGCAGGGATGGACATTCGAGCAGTACGAACCGGTCATCGGTCGCTGCTGCTGCCTTTTCCCGCGCTACAAGATGATTATTGTGTTTTCCGCAAAGATAGAGGATTCCCAAGAGGACAATGGAATGATTGTGTCCTCGGCAGAAATATGATAGCAGGAGATAGGCGATGAAGGTTATGTATATGGTAAGAAAATGCAGGATAGTGACCGCGTGCGCGGTTCTGATGGCCGCCGCGATGGCGGCGGCGTTTGCGGATAAGCAGGTGGGGCAGCTCACGCTGTCTGATGACGGGAAGACGGTGGTTGGGTGTGATAAAGCGACTACGAATGTTGTCATTCCGAACGGTGTTACCTCCATCGGAGACAGGGCTTTCTCTTGGTGCAGTTCGCTGACATCGGTTGCAATACCGGATGGTGTTACCTCCATCGGGACTGAGGCTTTCTATGGGTGTTGGTCTCTGACATCAGTGAGGATTCCGAATGGTATTACTTCAATTGAGCGTAGCACTTTTGCAGAGTGCAGGTCGCTGACATCGGTGGTGATTCCGAACGGCGTGACCTCCATCGGGGGTTCTGCTTTTGACTATTGTAGGTCGCTGACATCGGTGGTGATTCCGAACAGCGTGACCTCCATCGGGGATTGTGCTTTTGAGTCCTGTCACTCTCTGACATCAGTGACGATACCGAACGGTGTGACCTCCATCGGGGAATCGGCTTTCTCTTGGTGCAGTTCGCTCGCCTCGGTGACAATACCGGACGGTGTGACCACCATCGGGGATTGTGCTTTCAAGGATTGCCACTCGCTAGTATCGGTGACGATTCCGAACAGCGTAACCTCCATCGGGGAATCGGCTTTCGATGAGTGCAGATCGCTGACATCGGTGGTGATTCCGAACAGTGTGATCACTATCGGAGATGACACTTTTTATAGGTGTGAATTTCTCACATCGGTGACGATACCGAATAGCGTAACTTCTATCGGGAGCTATGCTTTCTCCTGGTGTAAATCACTAAGAGCAGTAACAATTCCAGATAGTGTTACCTCTATCGGAGCAGAAGCTTTCTATGGGTGTGAATCTCTCACATCGGTAAGGATTCCGAACGGTGTTGTTTCTATTGAAGATGAAACTTTTTCTGGCTGTAGGTCGCTTTCATCAGTAGTGATTCCAAATAGCGTTACCTCCATAGGTAAGCGCGCTTTCAATGAGTGTTTCGCATTAAAATCAATAGAGATTCCTAGCAGTGTTGAAACTATAGGGGAAGGCGCTTTCCGTAATGTTTATCCAAAATCGTTTGTAATACACTCACCATCGAAACTCAAAGAATTTGATGTGGACACAAACTTTTATTTGGAAGCGTGGCTTTTCAGAGACTTGACTGAGGATTATAACTACTTTGGTGATATACAGTACGTGAGCATCCCCAGTACGGTAAAAATAGTCGGCGGCTCCCGCACACGCGGGCGGTCATTAGAATAGCGGATATGCCGCCCGCGTTCCCGCCACGGGGCGGGGGCGGCAGTTTATGTTATAGAAATATATTGAGGTATAGTATGAAATTAAAAGGACAGCCTGCAATTTTGCTCGGCAATGGAATAAACAGGTATAAACAACAACAGAATGTTCAATCTTGGGAGAGTTTGCTATTTTCTTTGCCAAATACCAATGTGGAAGAAAGGAAAAAGATAACTGCAGTCCTAAAAGATGTTAAAGGGATTTCTTATCCTGATTTTTTTGATGCACTTTGCTTTAAATCTGATGAGACTCACGAGAC
Organism: uncultured Treponema sp.; assembly: GCA_937885235.1. GTDB lineage: Bacteria > Spirochaetota > Spirochaetia > Treponematales > Treponemataceae > Treponema_D. Next base: position 3,826 of record CAKZZK010000121.1, on the reverse strand, counting down.
TTTGAAAAAAGTTATTGCAGATGAGGTACAGGGATGGAAGGGGGAGAACCATCATAGGAAACTGCTTGACTTCGCAATGAAAAATAATATTCCGATACTTACCACAAATTACGATCTGTCACTCATATCTGAAGAGCTATGGAAAAAGATTCGCAAAATTACTCACCGTACTGGACGGGACGCACACAAACCTATAGTGCCAAAAGAAAAGGCTGGGTTCTGGCGATATCCATTTTATCACTATTATTCTGATAAAATGGTTGCGAATGTATGTGATGAATTTGCCATCTGGCATATGCACGGCATTTGTTGCTATCCGAAAAGCTTGATTATTGGAGCTACTGATTATGGTCTTTTGATAAGCAATTTAAAAGAACGTCTGTTTGATAAAAAAACGAATGAGTTACTCATTGACGGAGATTTAAAAAATTCTTGGATTGATATATTTTTCCATAAGGATTTGTATGTCATCGGGCTTGCGCTTGATTCCCAAGAAACGAGTCTGCGCTGGTTACTTATACAGCGGATGCGATATATTAGGCAGAAGGGCTTAAATCTGAGGACGACATATATCGCATTGAAAGGAGAAACTTCAAAAGGCAAAAACTTCTTTTTAAGTTCCATCGGAATTTCTTTAAAAGAAGTAAATGCCTATTCGGATATTTATGATTCCTGGTTTTGTGAACGGTTGAATTCGAGAAACAGCATCGGATCTGAATAAACTGAGATGTGCAATCCCGTATGGAGGTTAGGTGAACACCTCTTCCAATTTTCTGTCTGGTATCATCGCATCCTTTTGGCAAGGTTTTACGGGAAATTTTCTCAATCAGCAATGCAGATCATCGCTTTCCCGTAAAATTCTAGCAAGCTATATGTTATGCAATCGTTTTGCAATTTTTCTTACATTTCCCTTAAACCCAGTTCATTCTGCATATTGAGCCAGAATTTGGAGGTCGTCCCAAAATACTTGGTTGATAGCGCTAATTGTCTTTCCGCATCGCTCCTAAAATCGGAAAGGATGTGTCCCTCACGCGGATTTCGTTCATTCGGCATGGCAAAAGGCGAACTGCAATACCCCGATGATATCGACTTCTGCAATGATGAAATCGCGGCGATGTTCACGCACCAAGGATGCTGCTGATGTCGCTTGCAAGCTGGTAGCTGGTGCTCCGCCCTCCGCTTTCCGAGCGGGAGAGGAAGCCCGCGTCTACGAGTGCCTTTATGTCCCTGCCTGCGGTATAGACTGTGCACTTTTGCAGTGCCGCCCATTTTTCCGTTGTCAGCTTGCCGATAAAGCTGCCGTCTACGAGGCGGCACATCATAGCTATCTGGCGGGCGTTCCATGTGCCTGTGTCCATACGCTGTACAAGGCTGCGGGTGTCGATTGTCTTTTGAAGCTGTGCAATGGCGTTTTCCACGGCGCGTACTGCTGTCTGTACGTACCAACAGAGCCAGTCCGTAATGTCGAGCGTGTGCGAGGCATTAGCCTGTGCGATTGCTGCATAATATGATTTCCTGTCTCCGCATATTTGGGCGGACATACTGAAATACCGTGCATGGCGGAAGCCTTCTGGCTGCTCTCCCTGCATGAGCGCCTCCTCCTCGCGGGAAAGCACGTTGTCGGCAATGGCTCGCGCAATCCGTCCGTTGCCGTCGCCGAAAGGATGGATGAGCACGAACCACAGGTGTGCAATCGCGCTTTTCACAAGCGGCTCGCGTTCGTTCAGTTCCCCAATCCAACTGAATAGCCGTTCCGTTTCTTCCGCAAGCTGTTCTGCGGGAATGCCTTCAAATACAATCTCCTGTCTCTTGCCGGATGTGCTGACGACGTATACCTTGTCTGTCCTCCATCCCCCGACGACGGGAGGACGGGCAATGGGTGGCTCGCCTTCAAACAAGAGCCTGTGCCAGCCAAAGATGCGCTTGCTGTCCAGGGGGGATGCCGTATTGTCGATGGCATCAAAGACGATGGCGACGGCATTCTCTGCTTTTCTGTCTGCCGCGCCCGCTTTTTGCCCGCTGAGATTGAGCCGCTTTGCTACCGACGACCACAGAGAATCTACAGACAGGCTTTCTCCCTCTATCTCACTGCTTTTGAGCGTTTCTTCCACGATAGCGGAAGAGAGCAGCCGCTTCTGTGGCTCGGCTTCGAGGTGCCCGGCCTTTCCGGCGAGGACTCCCCGCAAATAGAGGTAGCGGCGGATATCCTCTGCGAAAGCCTGTGCTTCATAGCGAAAGTGAGGCCATTCGGAGCGGCTCCATATCCAGTCCTGTGCCATTGCTATTCCTTGCATTTTTGCAGTGATTACGCGATTTTCGCTTCATTTTAGCCTAATCCTTTCAAAAATGCAAGGATTAATCTCTCTGTATTTGGAATAGGCCTTGAAGTCAAAGGAAGTGTACCAATCTCCAATATCCAGCTTGCTCTTACAAAGATGCTTGAAAGTTTGAAGAAGCACGGAAAGAGGGTGCTAGTCTGTCTCGATGAGGTGATGGTAACAGAATATATGAAAGCATTTGCAGGAGCGTTTCAGATATTTGTGAGACAGGATCTGCCTATATATCTTCTGATGACGGGACTTTTTGAGAACATTAATAATCTTCAGAATGAGGATAATCTTACATTTCTTTACAGAGCGCCTAAGATAGAGCTGAGACCGCTTAATTTGGGAAGCATTTCAGATAACTATCGAAAAAATTTTGGGCTTGATAAAGAGGATGCTGATAATATGGCAAGGCTCACAAAAGGCTACTCATTTGCATTTCAGGTGCTCGGTTATTTTACCTGGAAAAGTGAAGGAGATTACAAACAGGCAATACCGGATTTTCGCCAATATCTAGAGGATTACGTATATGAAAAGGTGTGGGATGAAATGTCGGCGGGTGATAGAAAGCTTGCATACGGTGTTGCAAAATCAGAAAATGGCAAGGCAAAGGAAGTTAAAACTATTCTTTCCATGTCAGACAACGAATACAGTGTGTATAGAGACAGACTTGTGAAGCGTGGGGTGCTGAATGGAAAAGAACATGGCTATGTAAGATTTACATTGCCGCTTTTTGAAGACTATGTGATAAGAAGTTACGAAATGTATTAATGCACGTGATTGGTCAATCATGCGGTAAGATATGGAGGTGTGTGCTATGCCCGGATGGTTAAATGATGCAGTGTTTTATGAAATATATCCCCAGAGCTTTTATGACAGCAACGGGGATGGTATAGGTGATATTGAGGGAATTATACAAAAGCTTGACTATGTTAAGGCGCTTGGCTGTAATGCCTTGTGGATTAATCCATGCTTTGATTCTCCATTTAAGGACGCAGGATATGATGTGAGGGATTACAAGAAGGTGGCAGATAGATACGGAACAAATGAGGATCTTGTAAAACTTTTTGATGTTGCCCACGAGAAGGGAATACATGTGCTGCTTGATCTTGTGCCGGGACACACGTCCGAGGAGCATGAATGGTTCAAGTTAAGCAGTCTTGCGGAACATAATGAATATTCGGGACGTTATATATGGACGGATTCCTGGTTCAAGGGGATTGGCGGACATCCCTATATCGGCGGTGAGGCAGAGCGTGACGGCACATATATGATTAACTTTTTTAAATGCCAGCCGGCTCTTAATTATGGCTTTAAGGAGAAGCGGGAGCCCTGGCAGACAGAAATGCATGAGCCGGATGCCATAGCCACAAGGGAGACTCTTAAGGATATAATGCGGTTCTGGCTTGACAAGGGCTGTGACGGTTTTCGTGTGGATATGGCGGATTCCCTGGTGAAGGATGATGATGAGAACAAGTCCGGCACCTGTGAGGTGTGGCGGG
>CAKZZK010000120.1 GCA_937885235.1 uncultured Treponema sp. | reverse complement strand
GTATCAGGAGGTTATCGCCCTGCACCTCATCAACAAGACTGCGGGCGTCATCCTGCCGGGTATGTGCGGCGCTTCGACCATCTTCTTCTTCCGCCAGTTTATGACGGGGTTGCCGAGGGAGCTGATTGACGCGGGGCGCATCGACGGCGCGAACGAGTACCGCATCTGCTTTACCATCATGATGCCGCTCGTAAAGCCTGCCTTTGCGGCTATGGCAATTCTGAGCGCTATGGGCGCCTGGAACGATATGCTCTGGCCCATGCTCGTGTACCGCGATGCTTCAAAGTTTACGCTGCCCATCGGTCTGAACACGCTGCTTACCCCCTACGGCAACAACTATGACCTGCTGATTGCCGGCTCGTGCTTCTCGATTATTCCTGTGCTTATCGTGTTCTTTGCATTCCAGAAGTACTTCATCGGCGGCATGACGGCGGGTGCTGTCAAGGGCTGATGTTACACAGGGGCTGCCGCCCCTTGAAAAACTGTTTTTTGCTGTAGAGGACGGCGCGGAATTCCGCGCCGTTTCCTGTATCTCTTGTAAACTTGTCTGATTCTTGCTAGAATCGGCGTATGATAGCATTAACAAGCAAGCAGCGCAAAGTGCTGGAAAAGGCTGCGCATCACCTGGAACCGGTGGTGATTGTCGGGCAGAACGGCGTAAACGACGGGGTGCGGGATATGGTTGTCCAGCAGCTGGCGGCGCACGAGCTCATCAAAATAAAATTCATAGCATTCAAAGACGAAAAGTTCAGCCTCTCGGAAGAACTTGCCAGCGCCTGCGATACCACCTTGGTGCGGGTGATTGGCAACATTGCCATACTGTATAGGGAGAGCGACGATCCGGAAAAACGGCAATTCCATCTTTAAAAAAATAACGGACCGCCTTAAGGAGGAGGAACAGGCGGTCCGCTTGGAAAAATGTAATGTATTTGCTGTTGCGTATAATATATACGAGAATACAAAAGTGGTCAATCCCTTTTCTATGAAAATAATGCGGTTTTTCGCAAGGAGTGTTATTTTATGGCAAAAGACATCAAGAAAGTAGGCATAATCGGGGCAATGGAGGTGGAAGTCAAGCGCCTAAGGAGTGAGCTGGCAGACCCGCGCAGCTCCGAAGCGGGGGGGCTTAGCTTTACCGAGGGGCTTTTGGACGGCACGGAAGTAGTCATTGTGCGCTCAGGGGTAGGCAAGGTGAACGCCGCCCTCTGCGCCCAGCTGCTCGCGCTCCGCTACGGCGTGACGCACGTCATAAACACAGGCATAGCGGGGGCAATGGCGCCGGGCTTGCAGGTGCTTGATTTTGTTGCGTCCGTCGATGCCCTCTACCACGATTTTAACGTGGTGGCATTCGGCTACAAGCGCTGTATCATTCCGCAGATGGACTGCTCCACTTTCCCCGCGGACAGAAAGCTTATCGAGGCGGCAAAGCAGGCTTTTTCCGTCCTGCCGGAGGCGCAGGGGCACAAGCTGCTTGAGGGGCGCATTGCCACCGGAGACCAGTTCATCAGTTCAAAGGCGCAGAAAGACGAAATCCGCGAATGCTGCAATCCCGCCTGTGTGGAGATGGAAGGGGCTGCCGTTGCCCATGCCTGCTATCTGAACAAAGTACCTTTCGTGATCATCCGCTGTATGAGCGATATGGCTGACGATCAGGGGGAGAGCACCTATAGCTTTAACGAGGACACGGCGGCAGAGCTGAGCGCCAAGCTTGTCCGCAGGATGTTGCCCTTGTTTTAATTTAAGCTATGCGGTATAGTGGGGGACGGAGGATTTTCCTATGGCAGAAGAAAAAAAATACAAAGTAGACAGCTTTAATCTGGACCATACGAAGGTGGTGGCCCCGTTTGTACGCCTTGCGGCCCGCAAGACAGGACCAAAGGGAGATGTGGTGACGAAGTTCGACATTCGTTTCTGTCAGCCGAACAAGGAGTTCATGGAGACGGGAACCATCCATACGATAGAGCACCTTGTGGCAGAGTACATCCGCGATGAAATGCCCGGCGATGTCATTGATTTCAGCCCCATGGGCTGCCGCACTGGCTTCTATTTTACCGTGTGGGGAGACTACGACGAGGCTTCCATAGCCGCGCATCTGCTCAATGTGCTCAAAAAGGTCGCGCAGTGGGACAAGCCTGTTCCCGCCACCACGGAAAAGGAATGCGGCAACTACCGCGACCATAATCTGGACGGTGCCAAGAAGATGGCGCGGAAATGGGTCGAAGGCATAGAGCGGAAAGGCTGGAACTGCTACATTGATTAAGCTTGCTGTCTGGGAAAGACTGCACAGCTTTTTCCATAAACATAAAGAGGAAAAGGAGAAAGCACCTGCCGCTCCGCCCCTGCTCCGCAGCGTGCGCAAGTCTCTCAATGAGTTTGCACAGCGGGTGGCAGCCCTCAATGACTCCTATGCCTCTGAAAAACAGCTTGCAGCCGCCCTTGCCGCTGATGCAAAGGGCTTTAAAACCTTGCGGAACATCAATGCGGCAAAATTTGAACAGGATATTCTCATAAAGATTACCGAGGCAAGCTCCGCCTGCAACGCGGTGCTTACTTCGGGGCAGGACGAGGAATTCAAAAAGCAGCTTGCTGCCTTGGATTTGTTGGTCAGACAGCGAAAATCAATGAAAGACTGAGTGACAAACTATGAACTTATTGCAAAAATTTAAAGAGACCCTGTCGTCAGTGCTGCCAATCATGGTGATTGTGCTGGTGCTGGGGCTCACTCTGGCGCCGCTGGGAGCGGGGCTTATCCTGCGCTTCATCGTGGGAGGCGCACTTTTGATTTTGGGGCTTACCGTCTTCCTTGCGGGCGTGGACATAGGCATCCTGCCCATAGGCGAACGCTGTGGTTCGGCGCTGACGGCAAAGCGGAACCTGCCCCTGCTTTTGGGCGTGGCATTCCTCATCGGCGTTATGGTGACTATTGCGGAGCCTGACGTGCAGGTGCTTGTCAGCCAAATCAAAGGCGTTTCTCCCGCTGTAAACAAATGGGCGCTTATCATGATGATTGCCGCGGGCGTGGGGCTCTTCGTTGTGCTCGGCCTTGTGCGCACTATGCTTTCGCTCAAGCTCAAATTCCTGCTGATTGTCTCATATATCGTGGTCTTTGTGCTCGCATTTCTCTGTCCGCCTGAATTTCAGGGCGTTGCCTTTGATTCAGGCGGCGCCACCACGGGGCCGATGACGGTTCCCTTTATCATGGCGCTGGGCGTGGGTGTTGCCGCAGTGCGCTCTAAAGGAAAGAGCGACAGCGAAGGCAAGGGCGGCACGCAGAGCGATGATTCCTTCGGACTCACGGGCATTGCTTCTATCGGTCCTGTCGCGGCGGTCTGTGTCTACGGCATCCTGTTGAAGATGATGAAGTCCCCTTCATCCGCTTCTGAAGAGCTTGCACAGCAGGCTGTTTCCGAAACGGCGGCGGAAGGTTCTCATTCTGACGGTCTGGGGCTGGGCGTGTTTTTGGAGCTGTTGCCGGAAGAGCTCAAAGAAGTGAGCCTTGCGCTCCTGCCCCTCGTGCTCATGTTCGTGGCGTTTCAATTTCTTCTATTAAAGATGCCTCCTAAACAGGTGCAGCGTATGGCAAAAGGTATAGCCTACAGCTTTGCGGGGCTTGTGGTATTCCTGACGGGGGTAAACGGCGGCTTTATGCCTGCGGGTGAGCGGCTTGGCGAGGTACTCGGCACTTATGCCGCCGTGCGCGGAGGACCGTGGCTTTTGCTCCTTACGCTGACAGGCGTGGTCTTTGGCGCGGTGGTTGTCTGCGCGGAGCCTGCGGTCTGGGTGCTTACCGAGCAGGTAGAGCAGGTGAGCGGCGGCACAATCAGGCGCAAGGTGATGCTTGTAGCTCTTTCTGCGGGCGTTGCGGTCGCCATCGGGCTGAGCATGCTGCGCGTGATGTGCGGCTTCAGCCTGTGGTACATACTGCTGCCCGGCTATGCGCTGGCACTGCTCTTTTCGCTTATCTGCCCTCCGCTCTTTGTGGGCATCGCCTTTGACTCAGGCGGCGTGGCATCAGGTCCTATGACGAGCACGTTTATCCTCTCGTTCACGCTGGGGGCTGCGGCGGCAGGGGGTGGCAATCCCGCGACGGACGCTTTCGGCGTTATCGCGCTTGTGGCAATGACGCCGCTGATTGCCATTCAGGTGCTTGGCATTATATTCAAGATAAAAAGCAGGAAGGTGGAAAAATGAGCAGGTTCAGGCTTTTGATGAGCATTGTTCCCCACAACAAGGCGGAGCTGGTTTCCAACGCCGCCGTAGCTGCGGGCAGCTTTGGGGGCACGGTGGCACTGGGGCGCGGCATCAGCGCAAGCCGTGTGATGGCGGCTCTGGGCTTTGGCGACACCACAAAGGAAATCCTCTATATCCTCACCGAAGAGGCGAGCCACAAGGCAATCTACGAGGCAATCCAGAATGCCTGCAGCCATGAGAAGGCGGGCTTTGGCGAGATGTTCTGCATCGATGTGGACAATATGCTTAAGACAGGAAACGTTACGCAAGGAGAAGTACGTATGGCAGAGAGCAAAGCAAGGGAACTGATTACGGTTATTCTGAACAGGGGCTATGCCGATGACGCTATGGCGGCTGCCCGCAAGGCTGGTGCCGGTGGCGGCACGGTGATAAACGCGCGGGGTACGGCGCGGGAAGACGATGCAAAATTCTTCGGTATGCACATTGTCCCTGAAAAAGAGATGCTCTTGATTGTGGTGGAGCAGGAGAAAAAAGAGAAGGTGCTCGAAGCAATCCGCACGCTGCCCTGCCTTGCCGAACCGGGAAGCGGCATTGCTTTCTGCGCCGGAGTGGATGACTTCGTGCTGCTCGGCAAGCGCAACTGATGGAAGATATACTGACAGCCGACAGCTTCTGGGAGGAATTTTCCCCTCTCACGAAGGAGCGTCCCAAAGCGTTTCCTCGGCGCGAGCAGATTTCCGTATACGAGCAGCTTGACAGCACAAATGCGGAGCTGTTGCGGCGGATGGAGGCGGCATCTGCACTGCGGGATGTGGACGGCTCCCTCACTGCTGACGGCAGGAACTTGCACCTTTCCGTGGTGGTGGCGGCTTCCCAGACTGCGGGGCGGGGGAGGGTAGGCAGAAGCTTTTACTCCCCCGAAGGAACGGGCATCTATTTCAGCCTGCTGTATGCTCCGCGGGGAGGGGTAAAAGACCCTGCGGCATATACGGTGACCGCCGCGGTGGGGGTATGCCGCGCCATAGAAGCCCTGTATGGCGTGCAGGCGCAGATAAAGTGGGTGAACGACGTCTATGTGCATTCGCGGAAAGTCTGCGGCATCCTGACTGAGGGCTTTTCCCGCCCGGGGACAGGCATAGTGGAAGCTGCCATCATAGGCATAGGCATAAACATCGTGGTGGACGAAACGAAGTTCCCCTCTGATGCGGCGGCAAAAGCGGGCGGCATTCTTGATGGGGGCAGGATCGAGGGGTTGAGCCGCGCCCGCCTCCTTGCCCGCGCGGTAAAAGAGACGCTTGCACCCCTTGCCGCAGGGGAGGATGTGGTGCCGGAATACCGCCGCCGCTCTCTGTTGCTCGGAAAGAAAGTGATGGTCTCCCCCCTTGCGGGTACTGCGGATGAACGCTACGAGGCGGAAGCCATCGCCGTCACTGACGACGCGGGACTGCTGGTGGAGCTTGCAGACGGCTCCCGCAGGGTGCTCCGCTCGGGGGAAGTGACGCTGCACCTATAGTGCTTCTTTACAGAGAAAGTTAAATGCGCTATACTGAGAGCACTTTTTACGATTGCTATGGACTCGTGCGAAGATAAAGACAGAAAAAAGCCCCTGCAAAGCTTGCTGAGGGCTTTTGAGCGCTATTATACGATAAAGACGCAGGGCACCAAGCCGCCCTTTGCCGCTGAAGCGGAATTTCATTCCCACAACGAGCAGTATTTCCTCACGCGCGCCGCAAAGATTGCGGACATAGACTCCCACGAATTTGTTTTTTTTGCGGAAGAAAAACACCTTGATGCCGCGCGGCTCGCCATCCTCGATGCCGCCGCATGGGAGGGGGGGCTTTCGCGCGTGCAGCCCTGCGAAGGGCACCGCAACAGCGATGTGACGCTCATCATCGTTGCGGACTCTCTGGATTCGGATATTCCTCGCGCGGTAAAAAAGGCGAGGCATTCTGCGTCTTACCGCTTCGGTCTATGGGGCTGGAGCAATTACAGGATACTGGCATACGATGTTTCTTCGGGAAAGGCTTTGACCAACAGGCTCGGAGCCCCGCTGAAGAAATACGTCTGCAATGTATAACGAGTTCGTTTTACGAACTCAATTCCTCTGGAGGAAAAGAAATGGTAGCATTAGGTATCATTATTGCTGCAATCGCTTTGCTTTTCTGTGGCTATGTTTTCTATGGCTCATGGCTTGCAAAGCAGTGGGGAATTGACCCCAAACGGAAGACGCCCGCCGTTAAAAGCGCGGACGGCGTGGATTATGTGGCCGCAAAGCCTGCGGTGCTCATGGGACATCACTTTTCATCGATTGCCGGTGCTGGTCCGATCAACGGTCCTATTCAGGCGGCGGTATTCGGCTGGGTGCCGGTCTTTTTGTGGTGCGTGCTCGGTGGTATCTTCTTTGGCGGTCTGCAGGACTTTGGCGCGCTCTTTGCCTCTATCCGCCATGACGGCAAGTCCGTAGGCGAGATAATCAAAGATTCCATGGGAAGCCGCTCAAAGAAGCTTTTCATCATCTTTGCCCTGCTGGTGCTCATCCTCGTCATCGCATCCTTTGTAAACGTAGTGGCAGGCACCTTCTTTACCAAAGCCTCCGCTGACGGCACAACGGCATTCGGCATTGTGACTCACCCGACGGGCAACCAGACCACCGCCATGATTTCCCTGCTCTTCATCGTGCTCGCCGTCATCTACGGTTTCCTCACAAACCGCTGCGGTCTGCCCACACTTCCCGCCACTATCATAGGCATTGCGGGCATAATCCTTTCCGTCATCATCGGGCTGAACTTTGGCTTTGCCATGAGCCGCACCGCATGGATTGTCTTCATTGGTCTGTATATTACGGTGGCTTCGCTTGTGCCGGTGTGGATACTGCTTCAGCCGCGCGATTACCTTTCAAGCTTCCTGCTCTACGGCATGATGGCGCTTGCCTTAGTCGGTATTGTCTTCTCTGCCTTTGGCGGTTCTGCTGAATTCAATCTGCCCGCCTTTACCGGCTGGAGGACTTCTATTGGAACTATGTTCCCGGCTCTCTTCATCACGGTAGCGTGCGGTGCCTGTTCGGGCTTCCACTCGCTCATCTCTACGGGCACTACCTCCAAGCAGATTGACAACGAGAAGAATGCGCGGGCTATCGGCTACGGTTCTATGCTGATTGAATCTGGTCTTGGCATTATCTCTCTGATTGCGGTGGGCATGGTTTCTTCCCAGTTCATCAAGGACGGCAAGTTTGCCGGTGCGCCGCCTGTTGCTTTTGCTTCTGGCATTGCGCGGATGTTCGGCTTTACGGATTCAAACAACGCTATCTACGCGCTGCTCACGCTCGCCGTGTCTGTGTTCGCACTCACTTCTCTTGATACGGGCACAAGGCTGAGCCGCTTTATGTTCAGCGAGCTCTTCCTCAAGGAAAATGAAAAATCCTACAAGGACGCAAGCGGCATACGCAAGCTCCTTGCTTATCCGCTCTTTGGCACTGCGTTCATGGTGCTCATCGGCTGTGTGCTCGGCGGCTTAAGCCTGAGCCAGATCTGGGGTCTCTTTGGTTCCGCAAACCAGCTGCTTGCGGGCATTGCCCTTATGGCTGTTGCCGCATGGCTTGGCGAAGTGGGCAAGAACAACAAGATGTTCTTTATCCCCACGGTGTTTATGCTCACCGCCACGCTCTGCCAGCTCATCATCACGGTGCTGAACAAGGTGAAGGCGATGGCTGCAAACGCGCCGAATGCTTTCCACTGGGGCAACTGGTTCCAGCTCATCTTTGCCGCCTCTATGGCAGTGCTTGCCATAGTTCTCGTTATCGAAGGAATCGGCACCTTCTCGCGTCAGGCGAAGAAGATTACAAAATAGAAAATATACAAATGTTTTAGACCTAAGGGGAACCACTGGTGGGGACCTCTTAGGTCTGTCATTTTTTAGTTTTTTGAAACTAGCTCTGCCATCTTGCGGACTTTGTTTTTCCATTCTTCCACAAACCAGTTGGGCTCAAGTGGAAGGGCGTTTGGGCCACGGGCAAGGAGCCACTCCATAACCTTGTACAGCTGTGTTGACGAAAAAGAAAGCACCGTGCGGTCTGTTTCTTCCGTGATGCACTGGTCGTCAGCCCATTTGCGTTCCTTTACCCAGACCCTTAGCTCGTTATAAAATGCCACCTTGAAGTGGGTGCGTTTGTCTCCGATAAATACTCCGAACTTGCCTCCACCGCAGCGATTGGCAAAATCAAAGTCCTCTGGAGGTGTGAATGTCTTCTTGGTGAGCGAAAGTTCCTCCATGCGGGTAAGGACGAAGAGCCTCTCTGCTTTCCGTTCCTCTGCATAGCCAAAGAGGTAGCATACGCTGTCTTCAAGCAGCAATTGGTAGGGGCGCACCCGCCGCAGCTCTTTCCTCGGATGCCACAGGCCTGAATACCAGAATTCAATCACCCTGTTTTCCTGCATTGCTTGGCAGACAGTGCGCCAAATCTTTGTGTCTATGGAGGCTTCCGGGCTTGGTGGCACGGCGATGCGATTCATCATCGTACCTGCGCCGCCCTTTACCGCTGAGGCAGAAAGCAGGTCTATGATGTCGCAGGCTTCATCGTATAGCGGCGTGTTTTTGTAGTGCATGAGGAGTTGCTTTGCCGCGCAGAGCACCTGCAGGTCCCGAGGAGAGACGCTGTAGAGCGGCATGGCGAATTCTTCGCTGTAGTAGTAGCCTCTGTTTTGCGCGTCGTACTCAATGGGCGCCCCCATGCGGTCGCGCATATACTCAATGTCGCGGCTGATGGTGGCGATGCCCACTTCAAGGTCGTATGCAAGATCCTTGCTGTTTGGATAGCAGCCGGAGAGGATTTTCTTGTGAATTTTACTGATGCGCTCCAACATAGGGCGCGTGATATATCTTGCTTCTTTCATTGCTTTTGCCCTGATACTATCACATTTGCTCTCTCATTTATAGAGAGAGCAAAAATATTTTTCTAAAAATTTATTTTTCCGATGACTTTATGCTCGGCATAAAAATCAAGCGCATTGCATTTGGAGATTAGACGGTATGGTGAAAACACAGAAAAAGATTGAGGTGACGTGGAAGTCATATTTCTCATCGCTTCAACGCGACTATGACATAAAGAACGAAGGCATTGCCATTGGTGAAAAACGCGGAGAGAAGCGTGGAGAGGCTGCGAGGGCTACCGCAACTGCGAAGAATCTCCTTGCGATGGACGTGCTGACGAACGAGCAGATTGCCCATGCGGTTGGACTGCCGTTGAAGAAAGTCGAGGAATTGGCAGCAGAAAAGGCATAAGCCGTTTTTTCACGCAGGGGCAAGTGGGCGGTTTCAATTCCTCTCGATGACAGCATTTTGTAGGGCATCCCTACAGCTCCCTGTTGGGGTGCCCTACAGCGACGTGCAGGGAAATCCTGCGAAGACTTGAAAGACAGCATAATCATCTTTTGATGCCGCTTTGACCCTTTCAAAAAGGGGATTCCGTGCTATACTCTAAAGAAAGCGTGTGTACAGGATGCAAGCGTGGAGACTGACGACGGCGCGACCGTACACATATTTAACTGCAAGGCATACGCCAAGGCTGAGGACGAAAACCTGAAGGTGTTCCTTAAATACGTGCAGACAGACAAGGCGGAAGGTATCAAACTTGGCAGGTCAGAGGGAGAGACCTGAAAAAGCGGGAGACCCCGCTTGAGGAGAAACTAAAATTTCATACCGAATACAGAATCTACTTCGCCAGTTTTCTCTATCAATTCATAGCGCTTGTTTGATGCGTTATATTTGAACAGCCGTTCTACAGGCACTTCGTGAACCGTCGTCTGCGTTCCATCTGACTCTTCCCGCGTATACAAAACAGTACCATAAATTCTGATAAGGCCATCTTCAAAAGCAGAATAATCAATGGCAAGCGTATCACCTTTTATTAACCGGTTGCAAGCGCCTCCGGCGGCAAGAATATCTTTAAACGCTTCTTTTCCTTGTAAATCATCGCTGCTAATATAGTCACAGTGAGGATCCAAGAAATAGTAGGAAAAAAGCAAGCTGCCATTAAGGGAATAAAGATATATGTACCCGTTGCCTTGATGCGTTATATCTACAAGCTCTGCAATAGAGCCTTTTCCCGTGTGGATTATCTTTGCCGAATAGACAGCAGGAGCTCCACAGGAAAGCTCGCCCGCCATACCCGTTGACGCATCAAAAAGGACGGCACACGAACTCCACATCCGTTCATAAGTCACAACAAACAGCTGCATATAGCCCGCCCTGCCCGCAAGCTCTATTTCTTTTGCATCAGGGTACCTTTCCCGTATTTCAGCGGGGACAGCTTCTGCCCCCAGTTCTGCTATGAGGATTGCTGTTGTACATAAAAACAGACAAAAATATTTCTTCATATATTTTCCCGAATTGAAAATAAACAGGCGAACCATACTAGCGTCCCTCCTTAAAGTTCAAAGGATCAGATAGTATCTCATATCCATCTCCCTCACACTTGTTGAGCTGATCTAAAAACCAACCCGTTTCTGCAAGCCACTTATCTTTGGTCTTCATCTTCCAAAAGAAATTTGAAAACCATATTAAAACTCCTGCAAAATTTTTTGCTGCCAGCTTTGGCTTTTCAGTGGCCATTTTCAATATATAAGCAAGTATGTAATAAATAGGCTGCTCGCAATAAAATGGCTCAAGCTCTTTTTTTGCCTTATCAAATTTTGCATATTTCGCAAAAGGCTTTACTTCTCCGTTTTTATCCCTTTTGAAA
>CAKZZK010000119.1 GCA_937885235.1 uncultured Treponema sp. | reverse complement strand
TTTCCCTACACGACGCTCTTCCGATCTTTATGGGCATGGGAGAGCTTTTATGCTCTCCGATTGTGGAAGCAGTGCTGCTCGCTAAGGGGCAAAGCGTAGTTCTGCTTGACTCGCGCAAGTTCATCTATACGACGGGAGACCAGAAAGAAGGGGACCCCGACTATTACCGCTGTGCGGATGCCTTTGCCCCCTACCGCGAGGCAGAAGGACCTCAGGCACGGATACTGCTCTTCCCCGGTTTTATCTGCTCATGGATTAGCGGCACGGATACAAAACCGGTGATGGGGCTTTTGGGACGCAATGGAAGCGATTTTTCCGCCGCCGTGGTGGGAGCCTCGCTCGGTTCCAAGAAGGTGGAGTTCTGGACGGATGTGGACGGCATCTACACTGCGGACCCGCGCGTCGTGAAGGACGCGATACTCATCAAGGATTTGAGTTACGAGGAAGCCATGGAGCTTTCCTTCTTTGGCAGCAAGGTGCTCCATCCAAAGACGCTTGCCCCTCTGGCGGCAAAGGACATTGAGGCGTGGAGCCTGAACAGCCAGAATCCCTCCGCGCCGGGAACACGCATTGGGCGGGGACCCTTTGAGAGCGGGAAGAAAGCGGGACCCGTGCGCGGCATCAGCTGTCTCAAGGATTGCGCTATGATAAGCGTGAGCGGTTCCGGCATGAAGGGGCGCAAGGGCATGGCGGCCCGTATCTTTTCCGCAGTAAGCAATGCAGGCATTTCTATCCTCTTGATTACGCAGTCTTCCTCTGAATACACGCTTTCTTTCTGTGTCCGCAAGAATTTTGCGTCGCTGGTGCAGGACGTGCTCAAAAGCGAATTTGCATTGGAAATCTCGCTCAGGCTCATCAATCAGATTGAGGTTCATGCCGACTGCGCTATAGTGTCCATTGTGGGAGACGCAATGAAGGAAGTGCGCGGCGTTGCGGGGACTTTCTTTAATTCCCTGGCAACGAGGGACATCAATATCCTTGCCATTGCGCAGGGCTCCAGCGAGCGTTCAATTTCAGCAGTTATCAAGGTTACTGACGGAGACACGGCAGTGCGCATCGTGCACCAGTTCTTCTTCAATACCGTGCAGTCCATTCAGGTTTATGCTTTTGGCGCGGGGACGATTGGCGGCACCTTGCTTGACCAGATTGGCGAACAGCAGAAAACACTTTTGGCGCAGGGCATTGATATCCGGGTGATGGCGATAGCGAACATTGACGGTATGATTTTCAATGCCGATGGCATAGATTTGAAGGACTGGCGCAAACAGGTAAAAGAGGAGGGCGAGAAGACAAACCTTGACCACATTCTTGACTTTGTGCGCGACACCAAGCCGCTCAATCCGATTTTTGTGGACTGCACGGCAAGCTATGATCTGCCGGAGCGCTACATTGATATCCTCAAGGCAGGCATGAACATTGCCACGCCGAACAAGCGGGCAAATTCCATGGATATGGACTTTTACCGCAAGCTGCGCAAAACGGCAAACAAGATGCACGTGCGCTTCCTCTATGAGACGAACGTGGGTGCGGGCTTGCCCATCATCGATACCCTGCAGAACCTCTTTAAGAGCGGCGATCGCCTGACGGCATTCAACGGCATTATGTCCGGCTCGCTGAGCTATATCTTCGGACGGCTTGACGAGGGGGCAAAGTTTAGCGAAGCAGTGCTACAGGCAAAAGAGCTCCGTTACACTGAGCCTGATCCCCGTGATGACCTGCGGGGTACTGACGTGGCGCGCAAAGCCCTCATCATTGCCCGTGAGGCTGGCATGGAGATTGAACTGGACGACATCGAGATGCGTTCAATATTCCCAGAGGAATTCAGTCTGGAGGGTTCTACCGAGGACTTCCTGAAGCGTCTGCCGGAGCTTGACGGCTACTTTGCAGACAAGATGGCAACCCTGCGCAAGGAAAACAAGGTGTTGCGCATGGGCGCGAGCATCAAGGACGGCAAGGTGAGCGTGGGCATGCTTGAAGTTGGTCCTGAGGATCCCCTCTATGCGGTGCGCGGCGGTGAAAATGCATTTGTCTTTACGACTGCCCGCTATTCACCTATCCCGCTTACCGTGCGTGGCTACGGTGCGGGGGCGGGCGTAACTGCCGCAGGTGTCTTCGGTGATATTCTGCGCACGGTGAGCTGGAACGTGCTGAAATAGGAAGCAAAAGAGTGGTTGTAGTTCTAAAGAAAGATATAACGGAAACGCAGAAAGGCGTTGTCCGTGATTTCCTTACGCGGAAGGATTTCAAGCTTAACGAAATTGTGGGCGAGGAAGATACTGTCATTGCCGCTGTGGGAAGGCTGTCTGTTGACAGGCACGAGGTGGAAGCATTGCCCGGTGTAAGGGCTGTCATCCCCATCAGCAAGCCCTATAAGCTTGCAAGCCGCGAATTCAAGCGCAGCGATACGGTTGTGGAGGTGCCAAACCGGCGGGGGCAGAAAATCCGCATCGGGGGACAGCGCCTTGTCACCATTGCGGGACCGCGGGCGGTGGAAAGCCGCGAGCAGATTATGGAGACTGCGGCGGCGGTGGCGGCAAGCGGTGCCGTCATGCTGCGCGGCGGCGCGTATGAGCCTAATTCTTCCCCCTATAATTTTCAGGGGCTTGGCAAGGAAGCGCTCATCTATCTGCGCGAGGCAGGCGATAAATACGGTCTGCCGATTGTGACGGAGGTGCTTTCCCCTGAACTGCTTCCCGTCATGCAGGATTACGTGGACGTGTACCAGATTGGTGCGCGCAATATGCAGGATTTTGAGCTCCTGCGCAAGGTCGGCGCGACGGGAAAGCCCGTCATTTTGCGGCGCAGCCACTCTGCCACGCTGGAAGAGTTGCTTATGTCCGCAGAGTATCTGCTTTCAAGCGGTACGGAGGGGGTCATCCTCTGCGAGCGGGGCATCCGCACTTTTGAGCCAGCCACGCGCAACACGCTTGACCTGTCCGCAGTGCCCGTGCTCCGTTCCCTTACGCATCTGCCGATTATCGTAGACCCGAGCCATTCCGTTTCTGTCCGCGACAAGGTGCCGCCGATGGGGCTTGCCGCCATTGCTTCTGGCGCTGACGGGCTTATGCTTGAAGTGCACAGCCATCCGGAAAAGGCGCTTGTAGACGGAGCTTCTTCTATGCTGCCCGCCCAGTTCGACAAGATGATGCATGACATAGAGGCGCTTGCGCCGGTGATGGGCAAGTCTGTCGCCCATATCCGCGAAGAACGCCGCAAGAAGGTGGTCTGTGCCTACAGCGGCAAGCGCGGCGCCTATGCAGAGCAGGCAATCAGCCGCTACTTTGATGCTGCGGACGTGGAGGCACGCCCCGTTGATTCCTTCAGCGAAATCTTTCAGGATGTCATTGACGGAAAGGCGGATTACGGCATGGTGCCCATTGAAAACAGCCTTGCCGGTTCCGTGTATCAGAATTATGATAATTTTTCCCGCTTTGAGGATGTGACGATAGTCGGAGCGCTTACGCTCAATATCCGCCATGCCCTGCTTGGCGCGAAGGGAGCTGTGCTTTCGGATGTGAGGACTGTCTATTCGCATCCGCAGGGCTTTACCCAGTGCAGGCGTTTCCTCGATGCACACAAGGACTGGAGACATGTGGATGCCGTTTCCACAGCGACTGCGGCGGAGCTTGTTGGCAGGGGAGGGAACAAGGCAAATGCCGCCATTGCAAGCACGGTGAACGCCTCGCTCTATAACCTCGATGTGCTTGCCGAAGACATAGAGGACGATCCGGGCAACTTTACGCGCTTTGTGGTCATCCAGTCCGTGTCTGCCGCTGGAAATGGCTCTGGTGAGCTGAACATCAAGCCGAATACGGCGAGCTTTATCATCAAGACCAAGAACGAGCCGGGCGCGCTGTATCAGACGCTCGGCGTGTTTGAAAAGCACAAGGTGAATCTTGTGCGTCTGGAATCCCGCCCGCTGGAAGGGCAGCCGTGGAACTACTGGTTTTATGCGGATGCCGAGCTGAAAGGCATTGAAGGCGATGCCGCGGACTGCGTGCATGTTCTGCATGAAGAATTGAAGGAAAAAACAGAGGACGTGAGGCTTCTGGGAATTTACCCGGAATACCGTCATTAATTCTTTGAAGGAGATAGCATTTTATGGAAAAATATGTACTTTCTGTTCTGGTGGAAAACCATGCCGGTGTTTTGAGCCGCGTGTCGGGGCTGTTCAGCCGCCGCGGTTACAATATTGACTCGCTCACCGTCTGCGAGACAGCGGATCCAGAGCGCAGCCGCATGACTATTGTGGTGCGGGGCGATGAGTATATCCTTGAGCAGATAGAGAAGCAGCTTTCCAAGCTTGTGGAAGTCATTTCCATTGAGCACTGTGACTCGTCTTCCACCACACAGCGCGAGATGGCGCTCATCAAGGTAAAGGCAGGAGGGGCAAGCCGTTCTGTCATCATCGAAACCTGCAATATCTTCCGCGCGCACATTGTCGATGTGTCTGAAAATTCCCTCATCGTGGAGGCTACGGGCAGCGAGGATAAAATCTCCTCTCTCATCCGCTTGCTGGAGCCTTATGGCATTTTGGAACTGCTCAAGTCCGGCCTCACTGCCATGGACAGGGGCGAAAAGATAATGAAATGAGCTGTCTATGGCAAAAAGCAAAAAGGCTACTCTGGGCATCATCAAGTCGGTGAGCGCGTTCTCCAAGAAAATGGAGCGCTTCATGGCGGCAAATCCTGAGGGAAAGCCAAGCCATACGCTGTCTGCCGATGAAATCCGCCAGAAGAAGATTGACTACCACGAGCAGGATTACCGGGCGTCTGTAGCGGAGGCGTATAAAAAATACAAATTCCCCTACAAGACGCTGGGTGAAACGCCGGAAGCGGATGCCATCAACGGTGAAGAACAGCATCTGCTTGCGGCGTACAACCTGTTCAAGGCGGTGCAGGAAGCGAACAGGCAGTTCAGCGTGCAGGGCACCTATATCAGGGACAACGTTGTAAGCTGCGCGCTCTGCGATATGGAGCAATACACGCTTGGCGACAACTTTATTTATCTCCAATGCTGGCTTTACTTTGAGCAGAAGGCGAAGGATTTCTTTCCCTTTATGAGCGTTAATCCTGATGCGTCGTATACGCTCAAATTCGCTCCGCTCAAAGACTACCGCTTTAACTATAAGGATAAAGAGGTTTTCGCCATCATCAAGCAGTGCTATTATCCTACGGAAGACTGATACAAAGAATAGAGGTATTCGTGGGATTTGCGGAAGAGCTGTTCCCCGTCTGCCTCTAAGCTTTTGCCCAGCGCCATAGCCGAAAGCTTTTCCGCAGCCTCTGCGGGAGAAATGCGCTCCTTATCCGTTATGTCCCGAATGAGATGTTCCTTCTTTTCCCGTCGCAAGCCCTGTTCTATTTGGGCAGCTGATATGTCTGCGTCAAGGGAAAGCGTGATGGTTTTGCCGAAACGCAGGAAATGCAGGAAGCAGTGTATCTTGTCGGAGCTTGTGCCGAGCAGGCGTGCTGCCGCAATTCTGTAGCAGGACTGCTGGGGAATATAGCGTTCCTCACAGATTTCTTCGTCAGTTTTGTAGTCTACTAAGCTGTAGCTGCCGTCATCATTTTGAAAAATCAAGTCGATAGAGCCGGTGACGAGGTAGCCGTGTATGGCTGTCTTGAAGCCGTATTCCGTGCGGTAAAAACGCCCCGCCTTTTTTGCCTGTATAAAGGCTTTGCCGAGCGGGCTTTCAGCAAATTCCTTGACCATGCGCTTGCAGCACTCCCTGAGTGTGTCTGCATGTCCTTTGTTTATATCTTTGAAAAGCTTTAGAGGCGCTTCATAGCCTTCCATCGCAGGGCTGCCCCGTTTGGCAAAGGCTTCCAGATAGGTATGTGCGAGCGTGCCGAAATCCTTTGCGGCAAAGAATGAATCGGGAAGCTCTGTGCCATCCTGCAGCACCTTGTCTCCGCTGTCGGGGTCAGCTGCGCCCTGTAGCTCTGCTTTTTTCCTGTAGTGCTCCAGTATGGGGGTGATCTGCGCTTCGTAGGCATCGGCAAGGGAAGACTGCGGCCTTCTGCCCGAAGAAGCGGGCACTTCAAGAAGGCTCGGGCTTGCTTTCCACAGGTCTTCCGGCGTCAGATTGACGAGGGCTTTTCCATCATAAAGCTTGCTGTAGAGCTGCATAAGTTTTTCCCTGTTCTGTCCCGCAGATGGGGAGACGTTCTGCCCTCGCTTGAGTCTGGCCACCATGCTGCGCTCAATAGGCTTGATGCTGTAGAAGGTGAAAGGTGCCCCTGCTTCATAGATTTCTTCACCAATCCTGCTGTTCCCGCTTTCGGCAGAGAGGTGATAATAGCTTTCCAGCTGCCCTTCAAGCAGGGCAAAGCTGGAACTACTCTCTTTGCCGCTGTTTACAGAGCCCATGATGAATACTTCCTTTTCTGCCCGTGTAATCGCCACATAGAGGAGGCGGCGGAATTCCGCAAGCTCCTTTTTGGTTTCCAGTTCCTTGCCGCGAAGGGAAAAGAAGTTCCCCGAACCGCTTTCCGGCTTGATGGAGATTCCCGTGCTTTCTTCAAAGAATAGTCTGTTTTTGTCCGTCTTTGCGCGTACCCCCGTGCAGCCATATACAAAGACAGAGCTGAACTGCAAGCCTTTGCTTTTGTGTATGGTCATTATCTGCACATCGCTTTCTTTTTCTATAGGGTAGCTCAGTTCCTTTATGCCCAGCTCGTCATCATCGGCACCGAATGATGATGCTGATTCCTTTGCCTTGATGAGCGCCAGCTGGTCAACAAACCATGCGGCTGTTCTGTCCTCACTGTCGCAGCTGCGGGCAAGTTCAAAGAGCATATCGTACTGCTCTGCGTAAAGCTTCGTCGTCGCGTCTAGCAGGGTTTCATAGTGATAGCCTGTTTCTTCCCAGAGCACCGCTATTGTGTCTGTGAGCGGGCGGCTGAGCGTTTTCTTTCGCTCTGTCTCATAGAATGCCTGCGCGAGCCGGTATTTTTCCCATTCTTTTGGTGGAAGCAGTTCCTTTATGGCAAGCCGTTCCTCTTCTCCGCATTCCGGAGTAAAGGCAAAGTCAGTCCCGCTCCGGCTGGAAAGGATTGCGAGTATGGTCTCTATGCTAGTCTCTGCCAGTCCTGCGAACGGGGAGGCAAGGTAGGCTGCATACGCGGTGCTGTCAGACGGGTAGATGCAGCTGCGAAGAAAATTGTAGATGTCGCAGACAGGTCCTGCGTCAAAAAGGCTGCTCTGCTGGTCCGTGCTGTAAGAGATACCGCACCTGTTGAGCCATTTGGTGATGACGCCCCTGTCCGTGCGGCTGCGGTCAAGGATGGCAATGCTGGGGCGCTCGCCTTTTGCCTTTGCGTCTGCCACTATGCCCTGTATCTTCTGCGCCATGTCGTAGGCAAGCTGGTCTTTTTCGGAAAGGTAGTTTTCGTTTTTATCGAGCACATCCTTCATGAGGAAGCGGAAGTGCATGGCAATATCCTTTGCGTCCTGCGGCAGGGCAGGGACGCCGTCTGGCTTGCTTGCATCTGCCTTGTAACGCGCTTCGTAAGGATAGTCCTTTACGGGCAGCGCGTTGTCGAATATGCCTTTGTTGTTCTTGGTGCCTCCGAAAAGGCTGTTGAACGAGGCAAGCAGCTCCTTGCTCGAACGGTAATTGTTCGTCATCTGCATGACGCTGCCCGCAAAGCGGCTGGCAAAATCCTCCTGAAGCCTGTTGAAAACAGAAACGTCCGCATCTCGGAACTTGTAGATTGACTGTTTTTCGTCTCCCACGAAAAAGAGCTTGTCATCGGCAATGTTGTCTATGCTGCCTATGCCTTTTTTCCCCGCAAGCATAAAGAGCAGGCCGCGGTTTTCGCAGTTATTGTCCTGAAACTCGTCAATCATGATTTTGTCATAGGCATGCTGTTCCTGACTGCGTATGTCATCCTGCTCTCGCAGGATTTTGAGTGCCATTTTCTGGATGTCACGGAAAGAGAGGCTGCCTGAGCGAAGGCGGATACGCTTTGCTTCCTCGGTGAATTCATCGAGCAGGGCAAAGAGGTCCTTGATGAGTGAAAAGTTTTTGATATAGGCGATGATGGAATTGATGAACACAAAGCCATTCTCCAATGACTTTAAAGCTTCCTTTACATTGTTGAACTTTTCGTCTCTGTATTTGAGCGAAGCAATGCTGCTGAGGCTGTCGTTGATACTGCTGAGACTGTCTATCAGCTTGCAGAGAGACGCTGGCTGTTCTGCGATGTCCTTTGCTGTAAGCTTTATAGTCAGAGCGTCGCTGCCGAGGAGTGCAGAGATGCTTTCCACTTTGGCAAAGTAGTCGTTTATCTGCTTTTCCTTGTCGAACTTGCCTTTTACTGACTTATTTTGAAGCAGGGCTTCCCGCGCATCGCTGTTGCTGTCTATGGTATTTTTTATGCTGTGAAGCGGCTCGCAGCCTGTGGGGGATAGCTCCGGTTTGCTGCCAGAGAGAAAATAATTGAGCAAGTCCGCTATTGTCTTGCACTGCACGGCAAGATAGCTGCTGAAAAAATTGTCTTTGTCCGCAAGCGAGGTGTATTTATTTATGGCAGCTGCGAGCACTTCTTCTGCAAATTCCTGCAGCTGGCCGGCATTGGCAAAGTTTTGCACGGCAGGGCGTTCCTTGCGGGCAATGATAAAGGGCAGCGCGGCTGTCCGTATTGCTTGTTCCGCTTCCCCTGAACCAGAGTTGAAGTCGGGGCGGATTCCATAGCGGTTTGCTACCTGCCGCACGATGCCCGCGCAGTAGGAGTCTAGCGTCTGGATGTGCACATTGGAAAAATCCTCAAGCGCCTTTTTTGCCCGTTCCTGCTCTGCTTTGTATTCGCTTGTGCCAGAGAGCTTTTCAGCAAAGAATTTCAGCGTGCGGTGTATGCGCTCGTACATTTCTCCCGCCGCCTTTTTGGTAAAGGTGAGCGTAAGGATTTTTGAAGCGGGAATTTTTTCTGTCATGACAAGCCAGGCAAAACGGGTCGCAAGCGTCTGCGTTTTGACTGAGCCCGCTCCTGCTGCGGCAACCGTATTCCCTGCGCGGCAACAGATCGCTTCCTGCGAGCTGTCGAGGGGGCGTTCCAGTAATGAAAGATAACTGTGGGACATTGTTTTATTGATCCTCCGTTTTTTATCTCTGCTGAAGCTCTTTTGCGGCGACAGTGAACGTCGTGCGGCAAATGCCCTTGAAGCGGCAAGCCGTGCAGTCCTCATAGGTCTTCACGTTGAGCTTGTCACCTTTTGCCTTGCTGCCGCTAACGCTGTGCGCCTCATAGCGCTGTTCCTGAACGCAGCGGACAAAAAGCTCTGTGTATTCATTGAACAAAGGAAGCGTATTTTCTTTGAAGACCTCAAAGCTCTTTGGCCTTTCTGGTCCGTCAGCATCTTTTGCCTTGCCTTTATAGTTGTCAATAGCGGCGAGGTCGCCTTTTTCCTTGATGGCGTAGAAATACGCAGCTTCAATGTCCTCGCGCTCATCCCCCCTTATGTTGTTTTCCTCCACAAGCCGCACGTAGAGCGGCATCTGGAAATCTCCCAGAATGCCGTCTGAAGACGGTAGCACTTCGGAAGCGTTTGGCAGGGCAGAGGCGGAATTTTTATAGTCGATGATGGCGTACTGCTTTCTGCCCGCCGCGTTTTTTTCGTAGAGCAGGCAGTCAATCTTGCCAAAGTAGTATGACTTTGCTGAGTATGTCAGTTCTGCTCCCTGAACAAAAAAGCCGCCAAAGCCTTTTATGCGGGTTTTGGAGTTGAGAACATCGGGCTTTTCGGGGCGTGCACAGAGGCGGTACAAAAAATTCATGATTGTGTCCACCAACAGCGGAATTTGCGAAGAGAGCGTCACTTGTGCGAGTGCGCTGTATTGCAGCTTCCCTATCGTGATGGCGCTTTCTGCATAGTGCGCCAGTTTGCGGCGGCAGTCCGCTTCTTCCTCATCGGAGAATCGCCCGTTTTCCTGCAGGATGGGCAGCTTTCTGCCTGACTCCGCGCAGTCCCTCATAAACAGCTCGAGCATCTTATGGTGGATGTTCCCCATGTCATATCGCTGCATGAGCCTTGTGTCAAGGCTGTCTTCCCTGAGACGCAGCACTTGCGAAAAAAGCCACCTGCGCGGGCAGGGAAAGAAATGCTTCATGTCCGTCTGCGAAATCTTTAAGCAGTCCTTGTTTTCTGAGGGGAGTGCGTAGTCGTCGAGCTGTTGCCGTATTTTTTCCTGCAGCGGGGCAGAGACACGGTATGCCTCCGCTGTTCCAAAGCCCTGCATCCGTGCCTGCCATGCCTTGAATGAACGCTGCATACGGGGGCTGAATGCGGGAAGAACGGGATGTTTTTGTTCTTCGGCACGGATAAAATCTTTTTCATCAAGCGCACTGTAGGCGTCTTCCTTTATGACGGAAAGCGCCGTGTGGGCAATCGCAAATCCCTGAAAGCTGTCCTCTGCGTAAGAAAAGAGCACTTCCCCTTCTGGTATATGTTTTGCGTAAAGGCGGATAAAGGCTTGCGATACATTTATGTCCGTTTTGTCTTTGAGCAGCCTTTCGCGTTTTTCCGTATTGAGGAAGGAAAGCTTTTTATACTGGATGTCGAGATTTTTCTGGCTTGCGTCAATGGTAAAGTGATAGCGAAAATTCGCCGCCGCCGCAAGCTTGTACGGAAAGATAGACACGCCGTCTATGCTTTCCTGCTGCCGGTAGATTTTGCCGTTGAGTTCGGAAAGGAAAAAATCGTAGCATGGGCCAACGGAAAGACCAATCGGAATGATGTAGTTATTCTCAAGGTCTCTGAGGTCGTTCAATTCCGATATACAGCGTCCGAGAATGCGGTTCGCTTCATCTGAAAAATCATCTGCTTCAAGGAAGGTGCGCTTGAAATCACCCCATGCCTTATATATGTTTTCAAACGTTGCGGCGGCACAGATTGCCCTTATGCTTTCCGTAAGGTTTTTATAGAACCTGAGGCTGAGCTCATTTGAAAGGCTCTCAAGCCATGAGTCCTTTTGAATGCCGTCCTCTTTGTATGCGCAAAGGCAGCGTAATTCGTTCCCTTCCCGTACAAGGTTTTCCCGCAAGGCTTTGAAACTTTCCTTCCAGGGAATGTATTCGTTTTGCACGAGCGCGCGTATTGTGGTATATGAGAACTGTTCGTTATAGGCTTCCGAAAACTGTTTGAAGATGGAACCTGCTGAATTGCGGGTGAGCGGCTTTCCCGAACGCAGCTGGCAGGGAACGCAGTATTTGCTGAATTCGCGTTTGATATAGGGGGCATAGGTTTCAATGTCCGGCACGTTCAGCGCTATGTCCGTCCACGGCACTTGCTTTTCATCGTGCAGTTCCCGCAGGTGCAGGATGATTCTGCGCAGCTCTTTGCGGGAATCGGAGAAAGCATAAACTGCGGCAGGAGCAGGGGCTTCTTCCGGCAGCCTGATGGCTATGATGTTCCCCGCCTTTGCGAATATCTCTTCGTAGTCGGCAAAATCTTCGAGCAGTTCTGGATATATGAGGAGTACCGTCCTGTCTCTGTCGGTGAATTCGGGGCGCTCCCATGCGGGCTCAAAAAAATGGTGTGCGTCAAGAAATGCGCTGTACTCACGGTATATAGTCTGGTAATCCCTGTCCTCATCATCCTCCCGCCGCTCTGACTGGGGAAGCGCCTCGTAGGCATCGTGCCAGAGTTTGAGCGAGGGCAGAATGCCAGAAAGCCAGTCCGTAAAGGCATACGTGGTGGCATCGTCCGTGTCGCTTGCGGGGATTATCTTTTTGAAGAGCCGTTGCTCCATATTGTTTTTGTGGATGAGGTCCCTGATGAAGAGCTTCCGCAGAAGGGATGGAATGGAGGTCTTGTCTGTGATTTTGGAGGAAAGAAATTCTCCTTTGAATCTGTCCCATGCGGTAAAGCTTTCCAAATCCACTGCCTGCACGCAGGATTCCGCCGGATTCAGCGCCGCCCAGTCGCACCAGGAGTCCGCCGCAACGTTTGACGGAAAGACGAAAAGCGGCTTTTCCCCTTGCTTTGAAAGATATGTCTTTAAAACAGATTTGATTTCTGACGGCTGATGATATTCGATTATCATGCTTTCTTTTTTCCTATTATTCATCATTATATCACTGCTTGTACCAAAGTCAAGTTCTGCTTGTCCTGTTTGGTTTGTGAGTTCAGATACTTTACTTAAAAAAATCTGCACACCAAAGGCTCCCACCCCGCGACACGCACGAGTCTGAAATCGCGACACGTCGAGTCTGAGTTCGTGACTCGCCGAATCTGAGTTCGCGACTCGCCGAATCTGGGGGCGTGACTCGTCGAATCTGGGTTTATGACTCGACGGTTTCCAAATTTTTGTGTCAATAAGCTTAAAACCTAATTTAAAATAGCGAAAAATGTGGTATACTATCCGTATGAAGCAAACAAAACCAGTGCACGAAGCCCCGACTGCACGGCAGGAAAAAGTCATCCTTCGCAGAATCCGCGCGATTGATACGGAAATCAGAAGCGGCTCGTACCCGAATACAAGCGAGCTTGCAAAGAAACTAGAAGTAGGTGTCCGCACGATAAGCCGTGACATAGAGGAGATGAAACTTTTCTACAACGCGCCGCTTGCTTTCTGGCTATCGCAATACACCGCTTGAAGCGCACCTTCATTCTGTGTTCAGAAAGCTTGCCGCCAGTCTTGGCGAATGCGCAACGATAGACTCAATGTATCTGGATGACAGTGTGACCTATATTTCAGAACCGCTTGCTGAAATAGATGCGGAAGTGTTCAACACCGTGTTTTCCGCTGTCCGCACAAACCGAGAGATCAGTTTTGACTACCGCCCTCTCCAAAAGCAGACCTATATGCAGCGCATAGTGAAGCCCTACCATATCGTCTGCCAAAAGGAAGCTGGTATGTCATCGGCTATGACAGCTATAAGGGCGGCATACGGATTTTCACCTTTTCCCGAATACGGAACGCCGCTTTTACAGGCGAAACTTTTACCGTTCCCGATGATTTTGACTGGCACAAGTATATTGACGCGGACATCGGCGTGTGGGCAAGCTCTCAGGTATTGCACAAAATCCACCTTCGTTTCGCTGCCGAAATAGCCACCTTTGCGAGTGAGCATATCTGGTCACGCACTCAGACCGTCACGCAGAACGAGGACGGCACGGTAGATGTCGCCTTTGAGACCACGCAGCTTCCCGAAGTTCAGCGATGGGTTCTTGGGCAGGGGCATACGGTACAGGTGCTTGAACCACAGGACTTGATAGACGCAGTAAAATCAGAGCTTGCACAGATGGAAAAACTGTATGAGAATGCGTGAATACTCTTGCGCATCTTCACAAAATGCAAAAATTTTTTATTCACTCGGACATTAGGTGGCAGAGTGACGGTAATATAATGGCGAATAGCTTTGATGTGATGAGGAGAACATATATTATGGAAGATTTCTTCTTATTTGCACAGCATGCGGAAACTTCGCAAAATATTTTTAAAATTGCTAAAGTCAAAAAGCGTGCGTCCGAATATAAGAGTATAGGGTGGTAATAACCCCTTGGGGTGGGCAGCAAGCATAGATAAGTGATACTTACATGTTTGCTCGTAGCTTCTAAACTTTTTATTGAGGAGATACATTTATGATCATCAATCACAACATGAGTGCTATGTTTGCACAGCGTTCTGAGGGTGTTACCGAGGTACATCAGCAGAAGAACATGGAGAAGCTTTCATCTGGCATGAGGATCAACCGCGCCGGCGATGATGCTTCTGGTCTCGCCGTTTCCGAGAAAATGCGCGCACAGATCCGTGGCTTGAACCGCGCTTCAAAGAATGCTTCTGATGGCATCAGCTTCATCCAGACGACAGAAGGTTATCTGCAGGAGACCGAGGACATCATCCAGCGCATCCGCGAGCTTGCTGTGCAGTCAAGCAACGGCATCTACACTGACGAGGACCGCCTGATGATTCAGGTTGAGGTGTCTTCTCTCGTTGCCGAAGTAGACCGCATTGCTTCTACAGCTCAGTTCAATGGTTTGAACATGCTCACTGGCCGCTATGCCCGCCCGACTGGCGAGAACAGCGTGACCGGTTCTATGTGGCTCCACATCGGTGCCAATATGGATCAGCGCACAAAGGTGTATATCGGCACCATGACAGCTGCCGCTCTCGGCATCCGCAATTCCGGTACTGAGGAGATCCTCACCCTCGAGACCCCCGATGATGCAAACCGCGCTATCGGTACTCTCGACGAGGCAATCAAGAAGATCAACAAGCAGCGTGCTGACCTTGGCGCATACCAGAACCGCCTTGAGAAGACTGTTGAGGGCCTGAATGTTGCCGCTGAGAATACTCAGAGCGCAGAGTCTAGGATCCGCGACACAGAGATGGCTTCCGAGATGGTTGAGTTCACCAAGAACAACGTTCTTGCACAGAGCGGCACCGCTATGCTGGCTCAGGCCAACCAGTCTTCACAGAACGTGCTCTCTCTGCTGAGATAGTATATAAGCTAAAAGCTTTTGTTGCAGCTTAGCGCTGTGATACAGGCTCCCCCGAGGATTTCTTCGAGGGAGTTTTTTTATTTCAATATCTCAAACGATATGATGCCAGAGATCTGCTTGCGATGAAATTAGGTTCGCCGCAACTCGGTTTTATGGTGACCGCACCCTCGACAGAGATGCCGATACAGCTTATAATAAACGCGGGGGATTTCCATATCCCGATGACTGTGAAATTTGAGGAGGAGATAAAGTCTATGTGCAATCTGAGCGTGCCAAAGAAGGAGAAGCGGCAAGCTTACGGGAAGCTCATACATGAATGATAGCTATGGCGGCGGAGAAGGGGAATTCGGGAAAGAGCTTTCTGCGACGTTCCGCGAGCTGATTCAAAACCTTTCCGCACAAATTGCGGGTAATGAGCGGACCGAACGGGTTCTGCATGTCCTCTCCCTTGCCGTCATGGCGGCGCTTGCGCTTGCGCTTGTGTATGCAGTCGCAAAGCTCATAGCAAGGGAGCACAGCTATCATTCCCACCAAAAGCACTTTGAAGCTATTGCTGAAACTCTGGAAGATGAAGACCTCGCCGGGCTTGCGCAGTCATGCTTTGAACTGGGCAGACGGGTGGACAGGCATACCGGCAGAAGGCACAACTCGGCGCAGGTAAGCCAGCTGACCTTTGCCGTGGCAAGCGCGCTGGGTGTGGCAAAGCGCGATGCCGCCCTCTATTTCTGCGCCTCAATGGTCTATGACGCGGGCTTCTTAGATCTGCCCGAAGAACTGTTTCAAGCTGAAATCCTCTCTGGAAAAGAGAAACGGCTTGTCCGCACCCATGTGCAGCGCTCCCACACGTATTTTGACTTT
>CAKZZK010000118.1 GCA_937885235.1 uncultured Treponema sp. | reverse complement strand
CATCGTTCTCGCCTTCAAGGAAGAAGAAGCCCTTACCCTTTTTCGGATGCCTGTCCATCCGCATGAGCAGGTCATCAGCAAGCCAGCCGCGTCTGCCCGCGAAAACGAGGTTGACACCAAGTGCGGCAATTTTTTCATCATAAGCGTCCAGTACGACCTTGTGGTTCTTCCGGGGTTCAATCGTCCCTACGCACAGAATATACCTGCCATCACGAACGACTTCCATCGCCTTTTTCGAAATTTCACCCGCTACGCCATTTGACTTGAAATCAGAGCCGAGCCAGCTGACCGTACATGGCGGTGCAGGAATGCCGAATTTGTCCGCAAGGGCAGAAAGCCGTTTCACCGTCTCATTCACGCTTGTTATAAGCATGTCTGCATGTCGCAGGTTTACCGCAATGTAGCCGTAGAACGGCGGATTGGGACATGGCCAGAATTCAGGGTGCATAATTGGGATTACATCATACACATAGGAAGAATAAAGTACGCCCCGCGAGACAATGTTCGCTACAAATTCATCACGCCTGTGGCATCTTCCGTCCCATGTGGAATCAAGGTCAAAAAAGACATCCCCCGCATTGATGTCTGAAAGGGAGAGCCTGCCTGATTTGCGGATCTGGTTTTTCTTGATTATACCTTCGTCATAGCACATGGGGAAGTCCGCATTGTCCAGCACGGTCAAATCACGTTCATCGTTCCTCCACGTAAACAGAATGATGTCAAGCTCTGGCATCTTGAGGAGACGTATGGTCACCTCGCGCACCACGCGCTGTATGCCGCTCATGAACTCCGTGTTCCAGAACGAGGTTATGTCGATGTAGATTTTCTTCCGCAGCATATTTATCTGAGGCTGATTATTTACAACATGCAAGTTAAATAATATTGCTATTTTTTAAACAAATCAGAATGCGAGCCTGTCCTTGTCAGCTCCAGAATCAGTTCCGCATTATAAATACGGTATACAAGCAGCCAATCGGATTCTATATGGCACTCTCTATGCTCTTTCAAATTTCCTTTCAGGGCATGATCATGACAACGTTCTGGCAAGCAGAATCCTTCTGCCAGCATCCCGACAATGGTTTTTAACTTTTCCATTTCAAGCCCTCGTTCCTTCATCAGACGGGCATCTTTCTTGAAGTGGGAGGTCTGCTTTACTGTATACCTCATATTCCCAGATCCTTCCACAAGGCATCTAGGTTTGTATAGCCTTTCACAGACGGGTCTCTGGCAATCCTTTCCCCCTCTTCGACCGCAGCCATCGTTTCATCAGTAGGAACTTCATCATTATACAGGTCATCAGGCAGTTTTTTTTCCGCAAGCACACGGCGGACAAAATTACCAAACACATCTGCAACAGTCAAGCCGGAATCCAGACAATATTTAGAAAAGCTTTGTTTCTCAATATCCGTAATGGGAACTGCAATGGTCAGCATTTTATTTCCTCCATCTTTCAGTTCCTTATACTATATCGCAATAAAAATCCCGCTGTCAAGCCTGCAAGCCCGAGGATTTTTCCCGCCACCAGTCCAGCACGTCGCGGACGGTGTCATCCATGCCGTAGCGCGG
>CAKZZK010000117.1 GCA_937885235.1 uncultured Treponema sp. | reverse complement strand
TACAGCGACAGCCCCTACATTGCAGGTAAACGACACAGGGGCAAAACCTATGTACATCGGCACAGAAGCGCTAAAGCCCATGCAGATACGGGCGGGCAAGCTGTACGAGTTTATATATGACGGTGAGTACTGGCAGCTGCTTAATCCTGAACACCTCGCAGAATTCCTTACGGAGAGGAGCTGCCTTGAAACGACAGGCATGGGAAATGTAAAGGATGCGTTGGCGGTCATCCGTACCGCGTTCCTCGGAGGTGGATATGAAACAGCATATTCTGCCATCGGGCTTGGCGACTGGCTTGATATTCCCGAAATATCGGCAGGCTCGCTCGGTGTATTAGGGAATACCAGCGGTAACCTCCGCATACGTATTGCAGGCTTCAACACCTATGACGGCGTAGGTGATACGGATAGCGGCAAAGGAATATTATGGGAATTTGCAAACGGCGCGTTTCTGCACAATATGAATGATACCGCCACAAATGCGGACGGATATGCGGCAAGCGGACTAAAAGCCCTGCTTAACGGGGATTTTCTTTCTGGGCTTACGGCGGCAATCGGTATCACCCCCGCCACGGCACACAGGCTGATTGATACAAAGGACGGCTGGGCGTGGCTTGCAGAGCAATGCTTTCTGCCTCAAGAAACCGAAGTCTTTGGACATCAAGCATGGGGCAAAAATCTTGGATTTTCTACTGGCAGCGGGGCGCAATGGCAGATTTACGCGGTAACTCCACAGAAGAGGTGCAAAAAATATAACGGCGCCCGGTACTGGTGGTGGGAAGCAAGCAGAAGGACGGATATTACTACGGGCTTCTGCAACGTGGGCAGCCTCGGCAGTGCGCACTACTATTCTGCTGCGGGCGTGGCTGCGGTTTCCCCCGCTTTATATATCCGCTAATCTGGGATCCGGCGGGTTTTACCCCCGCCATTTTGCTTGCGGGGGTAAACTGAAAATGACTATATAGACGGAGGAATAGAAATGAGCGTTATAGCGAGCAAAAGGACAGAGTCACCGCTCCAATGCTATGAAATGGCAAGGTCGCTTCGGGAGCGGATAAGCACCGACCTGATACAGCATCTTGAAGACGATGTGCATAAAGGAAGCTATGCGACGGAGCACAACACATGCGTAACAACGGAAGAGGCATATCCAAAGTATATGATTGACTATCTGCGGAACGACATCCTGAATACGCTCCATGGCCTTATCAAACACATTGTGCTTGCCAATGCCATCTATCCAGTCTATATGAGCGAGCTAAGGGTGCGCCAGATTATGCAGGATTATGCAATCGGCTATGCTGAATCACTTCGGGCGGAGCTTGCATATTGTGTTGATGTATTTCCCCGTATGCTTCACTGCATGCTGCACTATGCGGACGACATAGACTGCCTTATCAAGGCAATGCGTGGCTGGAAACGGGCGAACAACAAGATAGCAAAAAGATTAAGGGGGCATCCTGAAACGGACTTCTGCAACGTGAGCAACAACGGCAATGCGAACTACAATTCTGCTGCGAACGTGAACGCGGTTTCCCCCGATTTTGTAGAGTGCAACGAGGACAGCATGTCCAGAGCACCGACTATGAAAGGAGGATGCCACCCTGCCGGATAACCGGCGAATATTGCCGCGATATGCAGCGGGCGAACGCTTTTTGCATGGGACGGGTTGCAAATCATCCCGTTTTTCATGCCCGCACATTACGCAATGTACAAGTAAAATTTGCACACAGCAGGATTTTCCTGCTGCGACATTGTACGCGGCTCTTTTTACAGCATGAACAGCACGGAACGGAAAGAAGCGCGTTACTGGCGCAGGAAACAGGCACGGCTTGCACGCAGAATAAAAACAAACACACCATACAACGACTTTGCAAACCTCACAAATCCCGAAAAGCTCCTGCAATCATATAAAAAATGCCGCAAGGGCGTAGCATGGAAATATAGCGTACAGAATTACGGCATGGACTTGATACATAATATCAGCAGCACCATAAAAGATTTAGAGCACGGCATACTGACCTCCCGGGGGTTTACGTGCTTCAAAATAAACGAACGTGGCAAAATCCGTAATATAAGAAGCCCGCACATTTCCGAGCGCGTGGTACAAAGGGCACTCTGTGACAATATATTGATGCCCATCCTCACCCGCTCATTGATATATGACAATGGCGCAAGCGTGAAGGGCAAGGGTACCAGCTTCGCTAGAAATCGACTTATCCGACACATGAGCGAATACTATAGGCACAACGGAGCAGATGGCTACGCGCTCATCATTGACTATTCAAAATATTTCGACAGAATAGACCATCCGGCGCTTTATAAAATGACAGACGAATACATTACAGACACGTGCATACGGAGCATTTATAAACAGGCTGTAGATGAATTCGGCGAAGCAGGCTTAGGGCTTGGCTCGCAAGTCTCACAGATTTTAGCAATTTTCTACCCGAACAAAATAGACCATTTCATAAAAGAAACGCTGCGCATACGCTATTACGGGCGGTATATGGACGACAGCTACTTACTACATCCAAGCAAAGAGTACCTGCAATATTGTCTGGAATGCATCCGGCTTTTATGCAAGAAATACAAAATTGTGCTGAATGAAAAGAAAACGCGGATTATCCGGCTGCGGCAGGGCGTACCGTTCTTGCACTGCAAATACAGATATGCGACAACAGGGCGCATACTGAAAAACGGCGGCAGGGAGAGCGCAAAACGCATGAAGCGCAAATTGAAATATTTTGCACGGCAGGTAGCTGATAGAAAAATGACTATAACCTATGTAAGGGACGTGTACCAGTCATGGCGGGGATTCATGCGGCAGTTTGACGGCAGGAAAATCTTAGGCAATACGGATGCCCTTTACAATAAACTTTTTCTGGGAGTGAAAAATGATTTATCTCTGGAAGCAAAACGGGCTCGTGCTGTTCTTTGCGGATAAGGACGAGGCGAAACGGCAGTATGGACTTGAAAATCCCGACATGATGGTTGCGGATGAAGAATTTGAGGCGGCGCGGGGTCTTGCCCGCATTATTGACGGCGAAATCTTCTTGGGGCTTACCGATGCGGAAAAAATCGAGGAGAAGCAGAAGGAAGTGCGCCAGAAGAGGGACCGCATACTGTCCGAGGAGGTTGATAAAATGCAGGGCGTCTTGCGCTGGGCAGACCTTACGGATGAGAAAAAGGCGCAATGGGCGGCATACAGAAGAGCCCTGCTTGACATACCGCAAAGGGAAGAATTTTACACCGTCCCAGAATCCATTGTATTTCCTCAGAAGCCCGAATGACTATATAGGCGGGGGTAAAAATGATTTTCATCGGAAATGACGGCAAGAAATGCCAGTGCGGATCACCTGCTACGGTGTACCTGCACGGAATCTATTTGTGCCAGCGGTGCTGGCAGGGGGCGACATGTGGAAAAAATTAAGTATTTTTTTATTGTGCTCTGTATTGTGCTTGTTTCAATTACAGCCGCAGGATGTGCAACAACAGGAAATAGAGCAGATGCTCAGCCAGCAGTCATTGAGCATTTCGCAGAAATTAAAGCTGTTGAAGGACAGCTGGATTACTACATCGGAAGAATTGACGCGGCTTCAGAACAGCTTGAGCATATCCGAAGCAGACAGGCAGAACAAGGGCAAGTTATTGACGCAATTATACAAGAATTTGAAGAGTATCAATATACAGTTGAACTGCTGCTACGATACTATCAACAGCTTAGAGACGCGATTAAAGATCCTGAAGGGAGAAAATCTAATTCTGAAAATCTACTCGGCTACTACAAGCACAATTTTGATAGCGCTTGCAGTAATTTTTGTGTACAGGCGGATATTCCGTAGGGGTATAAAGTGCAGTGGCTTGTAGATTTGATAAACACCCCCAACGGAACATTCATCGTATGTTTTGCAGGGTTTGCAATGGTGCTCGGAATGCTGTTTGCAAAGAAGGGGCTGCTTTCAGTTCACACAAATGCAGTAAGCATAGGCGCTGCCGACAGGGAGCACGACATAATCCGGCGGCAACAGAGATGGGCACGGACATTCCTTTACGGACTTGAACCCTTCATAAAGGAGCTTGGAAGGGAGGATTACAGCGATGACCTTACATGGCGATGTTTAGACCGTGCCTATATTGCCGTGATAGAATGGATAACGTTCAACCATATAAGCGCGGACGAGTATTACGTCAAGGAAAAGCAGTCCGAACTGACAAGCCTCATGTACTCTTTGGGAATAAAGGAGCAGTACCGCACCCAAGAATTCAAGGAGCGTATGGAGGCGTGGATTAAAGACCTCGTGCAGGGGCTCTATAATATCCGCAAAAATTATAAATAAGGTCATAGAGCGGTCAGGCGTTGCCAAAGACCAGCTAGATGATAGCCCTGCGGCGCATACCAGCCACAGGCACCGTTTCCACCCATAGGCAGGGGGTGAACGCCCCTTGCCTATTTTATCAAAGAGACCTGCTATGAAATGTCAATTAGGTAATTGAGATTTCATAGCTTTTTCAGCAA
>CAKZZK010000116.1 GCA_937885235.1 uncultured Treponema sp. | reverse complement strand
GAGGACGGCTGTCGTCATCAGAAAATTTTTGTCCGTTGTAAAAAATAGATTCCAGTACGTTCAGTTTTTTAACATAGAGATTTATCCCTAGATAAAGACAGAAACAAAAAAGAACACATGTATAGAGACACAAGCGATGCAGACTTCCTGAGCGCAGTGCAGGAAATCCTGCTGGCAAAGCCTGATGCCACGCAGCGGGAGATGGCGGCGCGGACGGACATCTCGCTCGGGCTGGTGAACACATGGCTGTCACAGCTTTCCGAGCGCGGATGGATAACGGCAGTGCCTGCGGGCGGCAGGAAGATCCGCTACGCGCTGACGGACGCAGGCGCAGAGGTTGCCGCAGAAGTAAGGGCAGAGAAGATGCGCGGGGACTTCGCGCAGATGAGGCGCTATGCGGAGGCTATAGCGGAACGCATAGCCGAAGCAAAGGAGCGCGGCTGCACCCGCGTGGCGCTGTACGGGGAGAGCGGAATAGAATTCCTTATTGAATATGTATGCCGCCAGAACGGGATGGCATTTGAAACGGATGCCGTGCCGCTGCAGGAAGGGGCTCCCAAAGAAAGCGGCGGAGTCCTGCGCATTATCGGCGAGGGAGGCAGGGACGTAGAGCCTGCTGAAGAATGCCTTTCCGTATTCGAGCTTGCGGGTGAAGAGGCTGTATCTAAGGCATGACGGTGCGCTCTGGAATTGAATATGCCTGACGGGGATGTCTCCCGCCTCGCGGTGTTTGCCTGCTACGACAGACAGGGAATAATAGATGACTATATTCCTTACCTGCTGAATGACTTAAAGGAGAACCTGTCAAGGCTCGTCATCGTGGTGAACGGGGAGCTTACAGGGGAAGGGCGGCAGAAACTTGAGGCGCTGACGCCATACATAACACGGCGGGAGAACAGCGGCTTTGATGCAGGGGCATGGAAGTACGCGCTTACGGACTACCTCGGCTGGGACGAGGTGGCGCAGTATGACGAGCTGCTGCTGCTGAATGACACCTTCTTTGGACCGTTCTATCCGTTTTCCCGCGTGTTTGAAAAGATGGCGGAAAGGAATGTTGACTTCTGGGGGCTCACGCGGCACGGGAGGAGAAAAGACGATCCGTTTCATACCAACCCTTACGGCTACTGGCCGGAGCATATACAGAGCTATTTCACCGTCATCAGGCGGAAAATGCATGCGTCCGCCGCATTCAAGGAGTATTGGGAAAGACTCCCTGCATTCTCTACCTTCCGCGAGGCGGTGGGAATGCACGAGACTGTCTTCTCCAGACATTTCGCAGGCCTCGGCTTTACCTGGGATGCGTTCATAAGCAACGGGGATAAGGACAGGGAGACAGCGTACAGTCCGTATGGATTCAATGCAAGCGAAATTCTTGAACAGGGCTTCCCCGTCATCAAGCGGAAGGAGTTCTCCTTTCCTCTGTGTGAGTCACTGGAATACAACGACGGAGGGGACTACCGCCGCGCGCTGGAGTGGGTGAAGGCAAATACTTGCTACGACGTGCGGATGATATTTCAGAACGTCATACGGAATTACAGCATAGCGGATATACACGATGCGCTGCATTTGGATTATGTCATTGGCGGACGCCATCCTGCTTCCGGGGAAAAAGATTTCCGTGATGTTGCCGTTGTCCTTTATATCAGCAATGAGGGGAGGGCGAATGCTCTCCTTCCTTATATACGGCATATCCCCGGCGGAGCTGCCGTCTTCGTGCTCTCTCCTTCTGAGAAAGTGCGCACTATGATTTCCAGTTTTACTGGAGAAATGGACGAAATACACTTGCGGTTTAAGGCAGCCGCAGACGGGAAGACTGTGCTTGATGTGCTTCCCGTAGAAATAGCCAGCATACTCAAGGACTACAGGTATATATGCTTCTGCC
Source organism: uncultured Treponema sp. (assembly GCA_937885235.1). Classification (GTDB taxonomy): domain Bacteria; phylum Spirochaetota; class Spirochaetia; order Treponematales; family Treponemataceae; genus Treponema_D. The sequence continues at coordinate 4,260 of CAKZZK010000116.1, read as the reverse complement.
GTGACGGGGACTGTCCCGGCGCGGTGTATACAATGGAAAGGTCATACGGGCGGCATCTTATGGAGAACGCCCTGCATTCTGAAGCATATATAAGGAATATAATTTCGGCGTTCGAGGCAGACCCCTGCCTCGGAATCCTTTCAGTACCGCCTGCATTTGACGGCTATGCCGCACCTTCTGTGCGGACGCGATACTGGGACGGGGAGCGTGAGGCTGTAAAAGGCTTTCTTGGAAAGCTCGGCATAGCCGTGCCGGAGGGCAAAAACAGTCCGTGCCTGGCAGATGGCGCCGCGTTCTGGTGCCGGCAGGATGCTGTTGAACCGCTGCTGCATTATATAATAGACAGCAGGGATGCCCTTGGGTTCGGGCTGTACGGCGCAGGCGTGCCCGGACGGAGCATTGCATACATCGCGCAGTCGCAGGGGTATTACACAGGCCTGTGTATGACGGAGGAATATGCCTCGCTGTCCTGCACGGCGTACCGCTATGCACTCCTGAACGACTGGCTGGGAATACACAGGAACTTCGATGCGGCGGAGGCAGCGGCTTCCTGCGGGGTGCTGGTCTCGTTGAAAATCCTGTGGCTTGCGATGAATAATTTCGCCGTTAAGGCGGCATCAAGGCTGTCCGGCCCGCTGTACCATCCTGTCCTGCACTGGTGGCGGCACCGTGCGGAGCGGCGCGAACTCCGCCCTATATTGCGGAAGTCCCTTGCGGTGATGAAGAAGCACCGTGCGGAGCTGCCCCGTGGTGGGATTGCTGTGGCAGCCGAAGTGCGGACGGCGGTGCAGATACATGTGTTTTACACGGAGCTGCTGCCGGATATTCTTGCCCGCTTTAGGAACGTAAGTGCCCCCTATGACCTGTTCGTATCGACTGATACGGAAGAAAAGAAGGCTGAAATAGAGGCGCTGCTTGGCAGGGAAGGAATCCCCGCCGGGCAGGTCGCCGTGCAGGTGTTTGAAAACCGCGGGCGGGACGTATACCCCTTCCTTGCGCAGCTGCGCGGCGTATATATGGATTACGGATATGTGGCGCACTTCCACACGAAGAAGTCCCCGCAGAACGGAAAAGGCGGGTACTGGAGGGAGAGCCTGCTTGACGCGCTGCTTGGTGACGGGAAGCGATTTGAGCGTGCCGTTGCATATCTTGAATCGGCGCCGGAGTGCGGGCTCCTGCTGCCGCGTGTACCGCGTGGGCTTAAGTGGCTGTATGCGTCCGTAAAGCGTGACCGTTGGAACAGGGAGGCTTTTCGGAAATCCCTTTCCCTGCTTGGTGTGGATGCGGGAAATTCTTGTCTTGAGGATTGTGAGTTCCCGCTTGGTACGATGTTCATCGCGAGGACGGCGGCGGTCAGGCAGGTGTTCGCGCACGGTTTTTCCGCGGGCGATTTTCCCGGAGAATTCGGGCAGACGGAGCACACGCTGCAGCACGCTCTTGAACTGGTGTGGCACCCCGTCTGCGCGGCGACTGGATTTGATTTTGCGGTGGTATGAGGGGCAGGTATGGCATTTGAATTTAAGAAATGTATGACGGATGGTATAGAGATACCGGGACTGTACGAGATACAGCCGAAGGTCTTTGGAGATGAGAGGGGGTATTTCTTCGAGTCATACAGCGAGCGGGATTTCTTTAAAGCGGGATTGACGATGCGCTTTGTGCAGGACAACCAGAGCCTTTCCACTAAGGGGGTGCTCCGCGGCCTGCACTTCCAGACGAGGCACCCGCAGGGAAAGCTCGTGCGGGCGGTGAGCGGGCGCGTGTACGATGTAGCAGTGGATTTACGCAACGGCTCGGCGACATTTGGGAAGTGGTACGGCGTGGTGCTTGATGGCGAAAAACAGAACCAGTTCTACATTCCTGAAGGCTTCGCACACGGCTTCCTCGTGCTGAGCGACACGGCGGTGTTTGCGTACAAGTGCACGGACTTTTACGACCCGCAGGGGGAGGGCGGGCTGATGTGGAACGACCCGCTGATTGGCATAGACTGGGAATCCATCGCGCCGGGGATTGTGCCGGTTCTGTCAGAGAGGGACGAAATGCATCCGGGATTTGAAGCGGGGAAGATGTGAGCTAGTTTCAAAAGTCTACGCCTTTTGAAACTAGCTCGATCAGAATTTTCAAAATCCTTATTGCATAAGGATTTTGAAAATTCTGACGGGCTTTAATCGCTACAAAAGTATTTTATAGTGACTTTTGAAACTGCCTCATGTATTTTGATATCTAAAAATGGTAAAAAGGTCAAGCGTGTATCTTGCACGATTTACATATTTTTGCTAAAATTCTATTCAAAGAGGATATGGAATTTATGGTAAAGCTGTATGTAGAGAGTTTTGGCCCTATAGAAAAAGTTGATATAGAAATAAATCGTCTGACGGTTTTTGTCGGGAATCAGGGAGTGGGCAAAAGCACTGTGGCAAAGCTGTATGCTTCCCTTGTATGGCTTGAAAAGGCATATCGAATCGGGAAAATGGATTCCGACAAAAAACTTACGAAAAAGGCTTTTTCTGATCTGCTTGATTTCCAGCAGATATCTTCATATTTAAATGAGAAAACAATTATAAGGTATGAAGGAAATTTTTGTATAATAGAATATAAAAACAGCATTCCTCGATTTGCACTTCAAAGCGATGTGACGGCCTACGTTTTGCCAAAAATTCAGTATATTCCGGCAGAGCGAAACCTTTTGAGCATCATCGATAAATACGTACAGATGCAGTACCTGCCAGATTTGATGCAGAATTTCATAGAGACGTTTGACATTGCGGTGCAGTCTGATTTTGCCCAAAAACTTAAACTGCCTGTCAATGATTTGCGGGTACGCTATGACAAGCGCAATCACAAGATTGTCCTTTATAACGATGAATACAGTACTCCTGTCGGAATGTCTGCAAGCGGCCTTCAATCCCTTTTGCCGTTCGTTATTGTCTTGCATTATTTTACGGAAAGACTTTTTAGCAGCAATAAATACTGGAAATCGGACTCTCTGGAAAATAAAAAGATGCTTGATGGTCTTTTAATGAAAGAGCTTGGGTACATACCTGACAATCTCGAAAAAGATGAGGAGTTAAGAAAAATCTGTAAAAGAATATTTAATTCCTGCTTTGTTGCCGTCATGGAAGAGCCTGAGCAAAATCTTTTTCCAAATTCTCAGAAAAATGTGGTTCAGTTTCTGCTTGAAAAGCTGAATACCTCTCCTGATAACAGGATTATCATAACGACTCACAGTCCCTATGTTCTAGAAACGATAAATAATTGTATCTATGCTGAAACTTTGTCAAAAAAAGGTATCAGGACAGATGACTTGGTTCCAAACCGTGAGCAAATTTCTTATGACAGTGTTTCTGCCTACAAAATTATTGGGGGATGTACGGAATCCATAAAAATAGATGAGTTGAAACAGCTTGATCCCGCCGAAATTGATTCCTGCTCTGTTACGATTAATGATGTCTATGCAAAGCTTTCAGACAGGGAAACTTTAGATGAATAACTATGTCTCTGGTTCAATTTGTCAGGAAGGCATCATCAAGACTGTCGTTTGTGCAGGAAAAGGAAGAAAGTTCGTCTTGAAGAATGAATCTGGACAATACACGCAGAAAATTCATGTTGACGGCAAGCTTGTCACGGTAGGTTCCCGTTGTGATTATGCTGTAGACATAGCACATGGTGATACTGTTTATTTGGTTGAGCTGAAAGGGAATGACAAGGAGCATGCTTTTGAGCAGCTGTATAACAGTTTGGGTTATTTTCGGGATAATTATCAGACTGACAAGTATTATTGCCGGGCTGTTTTGTCAAAGGATGCGGCTCCAAAATTGACTGGAAAATATGAAAAACTGCTTATAAAGGCAGGGAAAGAAAGAAAATGCATAAATTATGATTATGCCTGTGTCATTTATGAGAAAGACAGGATATAAATTTGCTGGGCGGGTACATACTATGCAGTCACGAAAATTGTCGCAGGGGCAGGACTTGATGCCTTGCGCCAGAAAAGCAAGCATTTTGGTGAATGGTTTGCTTTCCTTGGAAGCGTAGGATAAATCACTGCTGTCTAAAATGATTATGCGAAAAATAAGTATGCCTGAAGCCTGTCAAGGTCTGGAATGGATGGCTTTGGTGTTTTCCCGCACAGTCACAGGAACAGGGTGACTTTTATCATGTCAATGAAGTGCGTGAATCGTTAAGCGTATCGATAAGTTTTCTCCTTAGACAATATGTAGTGCCTGCAAGTTTGCAAAAACGAGGATTTAGCATCATAAT
>CAKZZK010000115.1 GCA_937885235.1 uncultured Treponema sp. | reverse complement strand
GGGTGTGGATGCTGTTCACGATTATCTGATCCGTGAAGTGCAGAGAACGTATCGCACACAGGGCGTTAACATCAACGATAAGCACATCGAAGTGATCGTGCGGCAGATGCTCAAAAACAACGAGAAGCACGCAAAGGAAGTCTCCCAGCTGCGCTTAAAGCTTGACAGGCTTATCTCCACCGTCCTTGTCGGCACGAACTTCATCACCACCTTCTCGTCTTCCCTTGCCACAGCCTACGCGGTGCACGTCTTCGGACCTTCCACCGTAAGCTATGCCACCGCCATCGTCAGCGTGCTCGTCATCATATTCAGCGAAATCATTCCCAAGACCTATGCAGCGGTGCGTCCGGCTCAGGTGGCACAGCACAGTGCAATCCCTATCCTCGTCATCCAGAAGCTGCTCTTCCCCGTCGTAAAGCTGTCAGATTACCTGTCCGCATTCATAGAGCAGGTGGAGCGCAGGTTCTTCCGCCACAACACGCCCCTCATCACCGAGGAGGAACTGCGGACGCTCATTGCGCTAGGAGAAAACGAGGGTACGCTTGACGAGGGCGAAAAGATAATGCTCGACCGCCTCTTTGACTTTGCGGGCATTCAGGTGCGGGACATCATGAAGCACCGCTCGCTCACAAAATACGTAAACGTGCACGACACGCTCGAAGAAGTGGTGAGGATGTTCAACTCAGGCTTTTCGCGACTGCCCGTCTATGAAGGCACGCCAGAAAACATCATCGGCGTCCTGCACTATAAGGCGGTGCTTTTCGCGGGCAAGGGCATTACGCAGAGCAGGGACTTTGTGCGCATCTGCATGAGGGCGGCTATGTTCGTGCCGGAAACGCTTTCCGCCGCAGAGCTGCTTCAGCGCTTCAAAAAAGAAAAAGATAATTTTGCTGTGGTGATAAATGAATACGGCAGCATGGCGGGCATCGTCACCATGGACGATATTCTGCGGGAAGTCTTTGGCCACATGACCGACGAATACGGCATGAGCGAGGTCGCACCGGAAAAGCGGGTGAGCGTGGTGAGCACCAACGAGTTCATCGTCCCCGGCGATATGCGCCTTGATGATTTCAACGACATAATGAAGCTGCATCTGGACAGCGAGAGCTTCGACACGCTTGGCGGCTGGCTGCTCGAACGCTTTGGAGAGCTGCCCCCCACAGGAGCCGCCTACCGCGGCAAGGACGCCATCTTCATCGTAGAAGACCAGAGCGCCCGCCGCATCCAGAGCGTCCGCGTCACGCTGCTCCCGGGGCTTTAGCCCGTGCACTTTGCAAGGCTGGCTATCATCTCCGCAGTCTTTTCAAGCCCGAAGAGGGAGCTGTTTATCAGCAGGTCGTAGTGGCTGCGCTCGCCCCAGGTCTGCTCGGTAAACGTGTTGTAGTGATTGGCGCGCCGCTTGTCGATGAGCTTTACGTCCTTCTGGGCGGATGCGGGGGAAAGCCCCTTCTGCTCCACCGCGCGCTTCACCTTGTCCTCAAGCGGGGCATAGATAAAGACATTGAGCACGTCCGCGGGGTCAATCTCCTTGGCGTGCGAAAGAATGTAGTCAGAACAACGTCCCACGATGACGCAGGGTCCCTTCTGCGCAAGCCCGATGATGACGCGCCTCTGGGCATTGAACACCTGGTCTGCAAGCGGCAGATTGGGCGACGTGTATGTCCCCGGCGTACCCGGCGAAGCATAGCTTGCCCCAAGCAGCAGCGTATACAGCAGCCCCGATGAGAGGTTCTGCTCCGTTTTCTTGATAAATTCGGGAGAAAGCCCCGAGTCCTTTGCGGACATATCGATGATTTCCTTGTCGTAGAAGGGCACGTCCAGCTGCTTTGCAACAAGCTGCCCTATGGTGTGCCCCCCCGAACCGTACTCGCGGCTTATGGTGATTATTTTCTTCATAAAGCTACCTCCGCCTTCCATTATAGCACGGAAAATCGCAGCGGGAAACGGAAAAATTGCATTGTATAACAATCTATTATTCGTAAGGGAATTTGTCGCAAGAATTCGAAAGCGACTTTGTCGTA
>CAKZZK010000114.1 GCA_937885235.1 uncultured Treponema sp. | reverse complement strand
TCGACCACGACTGCCGCGAGGGCATCTGCGGTATGTGCTCACTCTACATCAACGGTACACCTCATGGGAAGACAGAGCGCGGTGCCACCACCTGTCAACTCTACATGCGCCGCTTCAATGATGGCGATGTCATCACTGTAGAGCCTTGGCGCTCCGCAGCCTTCCCCGTTATCAAGGACTGTATGGTAGACCGCAACGCCTTCGATAAGATCATCCAGGCAGGTGGCTACACCACCATCCGCACAGGTCAGGCTCAGGATGCCAACGCTATCCTGATTCCTAAGGAGGATGCCGACGAGGCGATGGATTGCGCTTCTTGCATTGGCTGTGGCGCTTGCGTCGCTGCTTGTAAGAACGGCTCTGCCATGCTCTTCGTCTCGTCGAAGGTGTCTCAACTCGCCCTGCTTCCCCAGGGTCGTGTAGAGGCAGCCCGCCGTGCCAAGAACATGGTGATGGCTATGGAAGAACTCGGCTTCGGCAACTGCACCAACACCCGCGCCTGCGAGGCCGTATGCCCGAAGAACGAGACCATCGCCAACATCGCCCGCCTGAACCGCGAGTTCATCAAGGCCAAATTGGCTGACTAATCTCTTGTGATTCCAATCGTTCGGGCGGATTTGCAATCCGACCGCAAGGAGAATAAGGATTTGCAATCCGCCCCAGCGATTTGGATGACTACCTTATTAATATTATTAACTTACAGATTAGCGTTTCTGTTCGTACTTATACATAGATATTGAGCTTTTGCTCTTGTTCTTTCAAGCTGAATACCGCCAAACATTCATAGCAAGAACAGGCAGACAAAAGGCTCACGTCGTTAAGGCGTGGGCTGTTTTGTGCTTGTTGCTATAACGGTCACTTGGCGGTAACCGAGCTTGAGATAAGCATCGAACGGTTCCGCCTTTTAAAATTATATATATATGATACAATATTTCAAGACGGGAAGCGTCATATTCCACCCTAAATATATTCTTTTCATTTTATTGTTTACCTCTAGTCTTAGTCTATTTGGACAATCTGCAATTGTAAATAAAACATGGCTTGAATATAATGTAGTTAAGGGTGGAGATAAAGGAATGACAATTCATGCAGACATTGATGTCAAAGGGTGCACACTGGGTCTATCCCCCTGCACTCAGAACAGACATCTTTAGTCAACTTTTAGACTTTACAGACTACTAGATTATAAAAAGATATTAACAAGTTATGAGTTAAGTTTAATCAGGCTTGAATAATTTACATTTTCTATCGGACACCAACAATTTTTAATAATTCTTAAAACCTATTTATTATGATAATTTCTATAAATGGCAAAACAATTTCTTATTGTATTCATTGTGTCGTATTTTTATTTGTTTTCTCAGTTTCTACATTCGCAGAAAATAACAGCTTGATAATTTTTCCTCACGGAACATACAAAATTAAAGGCTCAGTAACTCAGATAATTGATCAAAAAATCTCAGACACACAATCTGATGAGATTATAATCAGTTGGTTATCGAATAGTGTAACAATTACATCAAAAGTATATAATAAAAAATTTGAAATTGATTTTTCCAAAGCAGGTGGATATAAACACAGCCTAATAGATAATTATGATTTATGGCAAGTTTATGTGCCTGATTTAGTAATTGGATGGCTGGATTTAAAACCATTACCTCAATTACGTATCTTTACTAAAATAAATAGCAGTCATATTACGTATGTTTTTGAAATACTATATGTTTATGAATATAATAAAGAAGCCCAGAGCTGGGAAGTGCAAACAATAGATTTACTTAAAAATAAGATGCTGAAATGGATTAAAAAAGAATGATATCTGAGCAGGGGGGCACACGGGTGCACACGGGGTCTGTTTGCACAGGGGGTCTCTTTCCGCATAGCCATATACTGCGAGAAGCACTGCCGTAAGATTAAGGCATCACCTTCCAAGCTGCCTGGCGAGGCTTATTTCAAGCTGAAGCGCCTGATGGCGGAGCGCAAGCAGTACACAAGACAGTCCGTCCTCTACAAACAGCATCTGCATGACATCTCCGTATATGACACCGAGGGGTCGCGGGAGCGCAAGAAGGTTGGGCTTGGCCTGCTTACGGAACAGATACGCCTGACAGACCGGGAAATCCAAGGAATCATAGAAAACGACCCCGCCCTGAGCAGGAACTATGACCTGCTGCGCTCCATCAAGGGCGTAGGACTCGTGGTAGCCGTAGAGACCATTATCCTGACGGAGAACTTTACCTCCATAACCAATCCGCGCAAGTATGCCTGCTACATCGGGATTGCTCCGGCCAAGAAAGAATCCGGAGTAAGCGTCAGGGGCGGTGAGCATGTGTCACGAAAAGGGTTCACGCAGGTCAAGGCTGACTTGTCCCTGACCTGTCTGGCAGCTATCAGGCACAATCCTGACATCAAGGCATACTGGGAGCGTAAGAAGGCAGAGGGCAAGCATTCCGGCGTAGTGCTCAATGCCGTCAAGTTTAAAATGGTTTTGCGTATGTTTGCTGTCATTAAGAGGCAGAAGCCGTATGTTGAGATAGACGCTTATAAGAAATAAGACTACAGGCGGACGTGAACCAAGGGTCTGTCCATAGCCATTCCTATGCCTATACAGGGATTAGGACGCCCGCCTTTCCCATTTTTTCACTACCTTTGCACCCGCTTTTCAACAAAAGAGGGAGAGGCGGGGCAGAGGTGGTGAACTTTCTTTACCCGTTAGACGAAGCTCTTACGTGGGATTTAGTCCCCCCTGCCCATGCGCACGGCTGCAGTACCTGTTAACCTGAGTTCGGGATAATTTTACCCTGTTTCGTGCTCTCTTATAAAGTGCATATAGCCCCAGTTGACGAGATGCCAGCTTGACAAGTAAAGATATGTGTAGTTGCTGTTAGTTGAACAATGTGAGTTGCCCGTGACTTTCCTCTATGCAGAAGTCACAATTGATGGCAGGCTTCTTGTCAAAGAAGCAGTATGCTGCCAAGGCAGCCAGCATGTTCATGGCAAAGTTGAACACGCTTCGATGCCTGGAGTGTACAGCCTGCGCCACATTCTTCAGCTCGTCGTTGATGGTCTCAATGACCGATCTCTTGCGCAGCATGATTTTGTCATAGACGGACATCAGTTTGTTCTTCATGTTACTTCTCAGGCCCGTTACCAGATGGATGCCATTGGAATACAGACGAGTGAAGAGGGTCTCTGATATGTAGCCCTTGTCAGCATAAATCTTCCCCAACGCTAACAGGGGGACGGTTCTTCTGTTAGAGGTGCTCGCATAGTCTGGCACATAGTGAGGTTGAAGGGAGGCTTACAGCTTCCCTTTTTTATGGGTCTCTGAAAGATTTTTGCCAGATTCTTTTGCAGTTTCAGAGAGAAAAGTGGAACAGGCACCAGGGAATGCCTGCCTTCATTCCACCTCGAACTTTACAGCAACATTACATTTGGAGGAAATTTGTTCAGTGTAATTGAATAAAAATTGCGATTTTTATTTGGCAGTATTGAATAAAATGCGTAACTTTGCCCACAAAAGGACAAGATATGGC
>CAKZZK010000113.1 GCA_937885235.1 uncultured Treponema sp. | reverse complement strand
CGCTCTTACATTGATTCCGCAGGAAAGCATGGAGTCAATGCATTTGAAGCTGTAAAACTGGCCTTCACAGACTCTCCTGCTCTTTGCTTTGAATTTTAAGTGCTGAATAGTTACTATTCATGAGCAATACGATCAATTCCCACCACATAGTCAGGAGCAGTAATATCTACTACTTTGACGCCACTTGACGAACGTCCCTGCACAGAAATCAAGTCAGCCTGAATTCTGATAGAGGTCCCCTGACTTGTGATGCACATCACGCTGTCATCATCCCTGACGGTGAGGGCACCAATAATCTCGCCCTTGTCCGCAACATTGCCAAAGACCCTCTGGCCTCCTGTGCCCCGTCCATGGGCATTGAATTCAGAGAACTCCACGCGCTTTCCCTTTCCCTGTTCAGTGACCACAAGGATTTTAGCATCCTCTTCCACGTGTATCGCCGCACAAAGCTCATCACCCTCAGAAAGTTTCATGCCCCCTACACCGCGGCTCGCCCTGCCCATAGGCCGCACTTCCTCCTCGCTGATGCGGAGAGCCTGACCACGGCGGCTTACCAGAAGCAGCTCATCTTTGCCGCTTGAAAGGATAGCGCTCACCAGCTTGTCGCCATCATCAAGGCGCGCAGCCTGCATTCCCTTCACCTTGGCATTGCGGAACTCACTCGTCATCGTCTTCTTGACTATGCCGTTGGAAGTAGCAAGGAAAAGGTATTGGCTCTCGCTGAACTCCTTCAGATTCACAATCGTCGTAATCTCTTCGTTGGCATCCATTTCAAGCAGGCTCGTAATATGAGCGCCCCTGCCCGTCTTGCTTGACTCAGGAATCTCATGCACCTTCATCCAGTACAGCTTGCCCTGACTCGTGATGAACATAATGTAGTCATGGGTAGAAGCAACGAACATCTGGTTCAGATAATCCTCTTCAACCAGTTTTGCGGAGATAGTCCCCTTGCCACCCCTCCCCTGGCTCTTGTACTGGCTGGCGGGAACACGCTTGATATAGCCCTTCTTGGAAACGAGGATAATCATATCCTCTTCCTTTATCATATCCTCTACGTTGATCTCTTCAACTTCGCTCGCTACAATGTCAGTGCGGCGCTCATCACCGTATTTTTCAGCAAGCCCCCTCGTCTCATCCTTGATGATGCCGAGAATTTTCTCGTGGTGCTCCAAAAGATCCCGCAGATGGGCAATGAGCGCGTGAACCTCATCCAACTGCTTTTTCAAGTCCTCAATCTGAAGATGGGTAAGGCTCTTGAGCTGCATATCCACAATGGCCTGCGCCTGCACATCGTCAAAGTTAAAGCGCTCCATGAGGGCAGCCTTTGCCGCATTCGTATCCCGACTGGAGCGGATTATCTTGATGACTTCATCGATATTGTTGATAGCCACGATAAGCGCTTCAAGTATGTGGGCACGTTCCAGAGCCTTGTTCAAATCATATTTGGTGCGCCGCGTCACCACCTCATCGCGGTGCTCCACAAAGCACTGGACAAGCTGCTTGAGATTGAGCACCTGCGGACGCCCCTTCACGAGCGCAAGGTTTATGACGCCGAAGTTTGACTGCAAGTCAGTTTTGGTAAAGAGCTGATTGAGCACAATCTTGGGAACAGCACCGCGCTTCAAGTCTATGACAAGGCGCAGACCGTCTTTGGCGGAAGAGCCATCATTAGCCCAGTCCACGCCCTCAATCACCTTGTCCCGCACCAGCTCCCTGATGCGCTTGATGATATTGGTCGTGTTCACGCCATAGGGAACCTCCGTAAAGACAATGGATTCCCTGCCCTGTTTGTCAGTCTCAATCGTAAAGCGCCCGCGGATGGTTATCTTTCCCCGCCCCGTGCGGTACGCCTGCTTTATGCCCTGCCTGCCGAAGATGATGCCCCCCGTGGGGAAGTCAGGCCCCTTGATATAGGTGCAAAGCTCGTCTATGCTGATTTCAGGATTGTCAATGTAAGCGCAGATAGCATCGGACACCTCGCGCAGGTTGTGCGTAGGCATATTGGTAGCCATGCCGACCGCGATGCCCGTCGTGCCGTTACAAAGGAGGAAGGGAAACTTTGCAGGAAGAACAGTGGGTTCCCTGGTAGTCTCGTCAAAGTTCGGCAGCATATCCACCGTCTCTTTGCCGATATCCTGCACCATCTCTTCGGCAAGGGGAGCCATCTTTGCCTCAGTGTAACGGTAAGCGGCGGCAGGAGAGCCGTCGATATTACCGAAGTTACCCTGAGGAGTGACCACCGTATAGCGCTGCGAAAAATCCTGCCCCAGACGCACAAGCGCGTCATACACAGAAGCGTCACCGTGGGGATGGTAGTGACCGAGCACTTCGCCGACAATGGTGGCGCACTTTTTGGTCTTTCCCCCGCTGTCGAGATGGAGCCTGTCCATCGCGTAGATAATGCGGCGGTGCACCGGCTTAAGCCCGTCCCGCACATCAGGCAGGGCGCGCTGCACGATGACGGACATGGAATAGTCTATGTACGCCTGCTTTACTTCCGTCTCAATGGGAACCGGAATCAGTATTCCGCCTTCGGGGGTCTGTATCTCATCCATTGCTCTTCACTCCGTCACCCTTACACGTCAAGGTTTGCATACAGGGCATTTTCTTCTATAAACTTCCGGCGCGGTTCCACTTCCTCGCCCATGCAGATGGTGAAGATTTTGTCCGCGGCTTCCGCATCAGGGATAGTCACCTGCCTCATGCGGCGTATCTTGGGATCCATCGTCGTGTCCCGAAGCTGCTCGCCGTTCATCTCGCCGAGACCTTTGTAGCGCTGCACGTCAGCCTTGTCCCGCTTGTCGCCAAGCTTCTGCAGTTCCTCTTCCCGCTCTTCGTCAGTGTACACATAGATGGGAGCCTGCTTTCCCACCTGAATCTTGAAGAGCGGCGGCATAGCAAGGTAGACGTAGCCATTTTCAATAATCTGCGGCATATAGCGGAAGAAAAAGGTCAAAAGCAAAGTGCGGATATGGCTGCCGTCAACATCAGCATCAGCCATGATGATGATCTTGTGATAGCGCAGCTTGTTTATATCAAAATCCTTGCCAAAGCCCGTGCCCAAGGAAGCGATAACCGGTTCAAGCTTGTCGTTGTTTGCAACCTTCTCGGGGCGGACCTTTTCCACGTTGAGCATCTTGCCCCACAGGGAAAGGATTGCCTGCGTGTCCGCGTTGCGCCCCTGCTTGGCAGAGCCGCCTGCAGAATCACCCTCGACTATGAATATTTCACACTGCTCGGGAGGGAACTTCTTGTGGTTGCAGTCAGCGAGCTTGTCAGGAAGCCCAAAGCCGTCCTTGAATGCGGCGTTGCGCACGTTTTCCCGTGCCTTTCGCGCGGCAATGCGTGCGGCTGCCTCGTTCACCACCTTTTCAAGCACCACATCTATTATCTTTGTGTGCTGCTCTCCCCACAGGAAGAACTTTTCCTTGACCAGTTCGTCAACGTAAGTGCGCACCTCGCTGTTGCCAAGCTTGGTCTTGGTCTGCCCCTCAAACTGGGGTTCGGGAACCTTCACCGAAAGGACTGCCGTGAGTCCCGTGCGCACATCCTCGCTCGTGAGGTTTTCGTACTTGCGCTCTTCCTTGCCCTTGCCTTTGGCGTCAGTCTTGGCCTTTTTACCGCCTATGGCAAGCTTTTTCTGCAGCTTTTCGTAGCGCTCGGTGGCAAGGAATTTGTTCATCACTACGGTGAGGGCAATCTTGAAGCCGTCAAGGTGGGTTCCGCCCTCGCGGGTGTTTATATCGTTCACGTAGGAATAAATCTTCTCGGTGTCGCCTTTGAGCTGATACTGCATGGCGACTTCCATCTGCACGCCGTTTTCCTCGCCGCTTATGTAGATGGGTTCTTCGGGGGAAACAGCATCCCCTGCCCCTTCGTTCAGGAACTGCACGTAATGGGAGATGCCGCCGTCAAAGCGGTACTGCTCTTCCTTGGGATTTTCAAGGCGTTCGTCGCGGAAGGTAATCGTAATGCCGGGGTTAAGGAAAGCCAGTTCCCGCAGGCGCAGGGCAAGCGTGTCGAAATCATAGACCGTGGTCTCAGTAAAAATGCTCTTGTCAGCCTTCCAGCGGATGACGGTGCCGTGCCGTCCTGTGTCGCCCACGCATTCAACCTTGGTACGGGGCTTGCCCACGGTGTATTTCTGCTCGTACTGCTTGCCTTCGCGGTAGACGGTCGCTTCCATCCAGGAAGAAAGCGCATTCACGCAGCTTACGCCTACGCCATGCAGACCTCCTGAGACTTTGTAATTGTTCTTGTTGAACTTGCCGCCGGCGTGAAGCCTTGTAAGCACGAGCTCCAGTGCGGAAACGTGCTCTGTCGGGTGCATATCCACCGGGATGCCGCGGCCGTTGTCTTCCACACGGCAGATGTCGTCTTTTTCGAGGGCGACGGTGATGGTGTCGCAGAAGCCTGCCATGGCTTCGTCTATGCTGTTGTCCACCACTTCGTATACGAGGTGATGCAGGCCGTTCGGTCCCGTGGAACCGATGTACATGCCCGGCCTCTTTCGCACTGCTTCCAGTCCCTTCAATACCTGAATGCTGCTCGCGGAATACTGATTTTCTTCTTCTGCCATGTAGTAACCCAGACTTTTCCTATTTACAAAATATCGTGAGATGTTAGTATAGCTTTTTTTGAAGAAAAAGTAAAGTGAGGGATTTTGATATGCAAAAGCATAGAAAAAACGGTGCTCTCTACGCACCTTCAGGCGCATGATTTAATATTTTTTACAGATTTATTTACAATCCTTGTGTGCAAGTATTCAGAATTGTCTTAGGGCATAAAACAGTCTGTTTTAGGATGTAAAACAGTTTGTCTTAGGCTTTAAAACGAAATGTTTTAGCGCTTAAAACGAAATGTTTTAGGCGCTAAGACGTTTTGTTTTAGATGCAGGACGGCGCTCCCACGCCTTTACGCTACTATTTCTAATTTATTTCGCTTTCGTCAATCTTTTGTGTGGGAGCGCCCGTTCACACTTATTCCTCCATCATACTGCGCCGCAAATCCTCAAAAATCGAAGCGAGCTCCGGAGGAAGCTCCTTCTTGACGGCGAGCTTTTCCCCGCTTTCAGAACCCTTCGGCACAGCGCGGGGCTTCTTTGCCGCCGTTTCTGCGGGAAGCCCGCCGAGCGCATCGCTTCTTCCGCGCAGACGGAATGCGAGCGTGTTTATCTTCAAATCAGCGGCACGGCGCTTGAGACCGCCGAGTATGTAGCGCTTGTGCAGCTGCAGGAGCGTAATCCAGCCGGGGTGGTCTGCCTCCACGAGCAGCACACCGTTTTTCAAATCCACAAAGATCGGAAGAGCGTCGTGTAGG
>CAKZZK010000112.1 GCA_937885235.1 uncultured Treponema sp. | reverse complement strand
CGGCGAGTTTCCGCCGGGCGTTGATTCGAGGATACAGTACGGAAATGAAACAAGGACATGCTGCACGTTCCTAAGCTCGCAAGGGCTTGCCGCCAGGAAGACCGCATCCTTCATCGCCTCAATCACAGGATTTAAAATGTCAGAGGGAACCGTAATCAATATGCTTGAATCCTGCGCGAATAAGGTCAGCGGAGTTGTAGATAAAATCAAGGAAGCGCTCATTGCCTCGCCCGTGAACCATTATGACGAGACAGGAGTCCGTGTCGCGGGCGGGCTTGGATGGGCGCACTCGGCTTCAAACGGCAAATACACCTATCTCACGCTGGGCGAAAAGCGCGGCGAGGAGGGAATCAAGGGTAACGGCGTCATCGCGCTCCAGAACGGTGTCGCCGTCCATGACTGCTGGGCACCGTACTGGAAATTCACGAACATAACCCACGCGCTGTGCTGCGCGCATCTTCTCCGCGAGTTGCTCGGGATAATCGAGAATTATCCTGAGCAGGAATGGGCAAAGAAAATGCAGGAGGGACTGCTTGCGCTCTACAGGCTGGTATGCGGGTACAGGGACAAGGGAATCCCCGTCCCCCGAGAACTGCTTCTGGAGCATGAAAAGAATTATGACGGCATAATAGCCCTCGCCAGGAGCGAGAATCCGCCGCCGCCCCAGGTCGAGAAAAAGCGGGGGCGAAAGAAAAAAGGAAAAGTTCTCTGCCTCATTGAGCGCCTTGAAAAGCATAAAGACTCTGTCCTGCTGTTCGCAAGAAATCCGTCAGTGCCTTTCACGAACAACATTGCCGAGCAGAGCGTGCGTAACCTCAAGGTTAAAGTGAAGGTGGCGGGATGCTTCAGGTCGAAGGATGGCGCGAAGTGGTACTTGAAGATTCGCTCATACATCGACTCCGCGCGCAAGCATGGCATTGATGCCTACGAGGCTGTGAGGCTTGCGTTTGCCGGCACTCCGCAACTTTGCTTCGGGTGGTGAATAGTTACGATTTTTTTAATTTAATAAAAACATATAACGGAAGGAGACCATAAATGATTCTCACACTATAGAAGGATGGAGCTACTAAAAGAACGTTTATATAACTTAAATCGTTAACATTAATAAAATCAACAGGAACAAAAGGACAGAGAACTAGATTCAAAACTATTAAAATATTTGATAACCTACAATTACATAACATTAGGATTTTGAACAATATAAAGATAATACAAATATCAGCAAAAAATGAAATAATTCCATAGGCTATAAAAACATCAGGTACAATACTCTTCAGCAGGGCAGCAAAAGGAACTACATAATCAAAGAAAGGACCCGACTGGTCCCCATAATTTTTTATGAATAATGTTCCCTGCTTAAAGATTTCATTAGTTTTTATGAAGCAACTAGCGGCATCGTATCCAATATGATATTTTACCTGAGTGACATTTACAAACAGCAAAAAAAACAGCTGGGCAAACAATAAAAAAATAAGTATTTTCTCAATACCGGTATATTTTTTATAAAGAACAAACAACCTATACATCTTTTCTCCAAGACTATTTTGTTTTTCTAATCTTCCATACAGCCTTCAAAGCTTCGGTAAAAATACCGCCACTCATTTTTGATTTACCGGCTATGCGGTCAGGGAATACAATAGGAATTTCCTTTATGTTGCATCCAGCTCTATACGCCTTGTATTTCATCTCAATTTGGAATGAATATCCTCTTGAAACTATTGTGTTCATTCCTATTGCGTCCAAAGCAGTTTTTCTCCACATGTTAAAGCCACCTGTCAAGTCTTTTATGCTACATCCCAAAACAACACGTGAATATAAAGAACCGCCTTTTGAAATGAAGTTTCGAAGTACAGACCAACCTTTAACAGCACCGCCTTTTACATTGCGGGAACCTATGACAACATCGTGAGTTTGAATCTCATTCCACATGATTGGTAGGTATTCTGGCTTATGTGAAAAATCTGCATCCATTTCACAAAGGACATCATATCCGTGTTCAAAGCCCCATTTAAATCCTGTAATATAGGCATCTGCCAGTCCATTTTTTTGTGTACGTTCTAAAATGTTTAAACGGCCTTCATATTTCCCCAGATATTCTTTTACACATTCTGCCGTACCGTCTGGGGAACCATCATCTACAATGATGATCCCCCCATCAGCAGGAATGACATTCATAACTTCCGGAATGATTTTTCCAATATTTTCAATTTCATTATATGTCGGAATAACAACAAGTAATTTCATTACACTTCTTCCATTCAAAGCACTCTTTTCCCTTACAATCTATATAAAACAGTCTCGAATATCATCATTTCAAAAAAACAGAATTAAAACACCTATTATGTTTTTATGCAATAAATTCATCCATACACTTCCAAAACATCGATTTTACTTTTTCATATTGGAAATCAGCAAGTCGCTCACGCTGATTCTGAAGTATTACATTCCGTAATTCACCGTCACTTAAAATCCTGTCCATAACAGCAGCAGTTTCCAACGGATCTTTTTCTTTCATCAAAAAACCGCTTCCGCCAAGCGTCCAAGCAATTGCAGAACTATCATAGGCAATAATGGGAATATCAAAATACATTGCCTCAACAAGCGGCACGCAAAAGCCTTCATGTTCACTCTGGCATATAAAGAGGTCTGCAAGCCGATAATATGCCAAGATCTCATCAAAGTTTATATGCCCAGTAAAAATAACATTCTCCTCTATATGCAAAAGTTTTGTATATTCCTTCAGGCGACCATAATAAGACTGCTGACATGTACCAACAAGAAACAGCCTTGCATCATGATCAAAACAATGCAGATACTCAGAAAATGCACGGATAATATCCTCATGACATTTATTCGGAACGACACGGCCAACGAAAATGATATTTTTACGGCCATCGCCATACTTCTTAAAAATCATTTCCGATGCTTTTTTCTCATAATCTTCAAAGGGAATAAGAATTGGAAGCACATGGACAGGACAGGCATACCCCATATCGAGCAGATTCTGCCTATTAAAGGGAGAGGCTGCAAGCACCATCTCAAACGTATTCCGCAACCCCTGCACTTCCCGCAGGCCTTGTACACATTGGCAAACAGCCGCAGAATCATAGGGAAGGAAGAATTCTGGCGGAGTAATATTGTGGTATATCATTACCTTGCGGCATTTTTGATTTTGTATCCATACATTCAGCTCCGTACCAATAGCTTCATGAAACATGACGATATCAGACTTCCCTAAATTAGGTGAATTTTCAATTTTAAGGGCAATATCGGCGGGAAAACGGGCATCAATGTCTTTCGCAAAAATTTCAGTCTCATACCCCCGCTCTCGGATTATTTTTTTCAACGCAAGCGCATCATTTCCCACCGCATCTCCAAAACATAATGAAGGCAGCACCTGTACAATCTTCATACCGAATTACACCGGCCTCCTTTCTAATTCGCTAACGCGCGCTTCTAATTCCTGAATATAGTTTTCAAGCTGTCTCAAAGAACGGAAAACATTCACATTATACAGTTCCTGCCCGGAAACCTGCTGCTCCAATACCGGGCGCACGATCTTCCTTACAATGCGCTTAACGAAGCGTTTACACCTGTTTCTCCCCAATATAGGAGAATTTATATCGATATGGCATGTTCCATTTGCAGTTGCTAAAGATTTCAACAATTCAACTCTGCTAAAAGCACCGTCATCACATTCCCTTATTTGGGAAAACTTTAAACTGGTCGCTTTATATCCTTTAGAAGCTATACCAGTTCTGATTTCCTGCATAATCTGATTTATATGTATATCTTGCATAACTAATTTTTTCTTGGTACACAAAGAATTTTCAGTATCCGTCCGGCACATTCCTCCCATGTTGGGAGGCGGATGCCGTCCGGCTTCGGCTCACGCCCTTCTTTATGAAGGGAAAGCC
>CAKZZK010000111.1 GCA_937885235.1 uncultured Treponema sp. | reverse complement strand
GTCCCTAAATTTTTAGGTGCTTAACTTGACAAAATCGCTTACGAATGACACAAAAGAAATAACAAGAAAACTATTTGACCAAAATCATTTTCCATATTAGTATAAGGATATGGAATGGAGAAAATTAGCTAAATGCCTTTCAGCAACCTCTCTCTCTCTGCTTGCGGCAGGATATGTTTCCAACTGTGCGGGCGAAAAACCCGAAGCAGTGGCAGAACCACAGCTTGTTATCGAGGAAATACAGGAGACGCCACAGACGGAACCGGAAGTCGCCGTGGTGGAAGAACAGCCCGTTGAAATCAAAGAAGCTGAAAAAATAGTGGAAATAGCAGAGGAGCCAGTGCTTGAACCCCTTCCCGTTTCTCCCATCCAAGCGCAGGCTGCGGTGCGAGAGCCAGTCCCTGTGGTTACCACCATTATTGAAAGACCAGAACCCGCTCCCCTTCCTCAGAAACCAGAGCCTGTGCAGCCCATAGCACAGCCTGTCGTATTCAAAGATCCAGATCCTCAGCCCCCTGCTCCGCCTGCAGTCGCAGTCGTTGAACCGGAGCCAGAGCCAGAACCCGTATTGATAGAAAAAAGCGAGGAAGAGCAGGAATACGAACGCTCCGTCAAGCAACTTGAAGGTGTCACTGTCACTCAGGAAAAATTCAATGCAGACAAGGCAGCTGTATTAGAGCTCATCGATGAACTTGACGAGGTGATGAAGAAGGAAAACTACAGCGCGTGGCTCAAATATCTGGACGAGGAAAGCATAAAATACTGGTCTCAGCGGAGTAATTTGCAAACAGCGCAGAAACGACTTCCCGTAAAGGGACTGAGGCTCACCAGTCTGAAAGACTATTTCAGGTATATCTTCATTCCCTCGCGTGTAGGGCGCAAGGTCGATGAGATCCGCTATGAGACAGATACAAATGTAAAAGTCGTGCAAATTCGTAAAGATGACGAGGGTCACTACGAAGGAGACACTGTCTATTACAATTTGCGGAAGATAAATGGCAAATGGAAGGTGCATCTGCCTGAAATTTCATAAATTTATCTTGCCATCTTGTAACGAACAGACACTTCGATGGTTATATATGTAGTTACACAGATTTTATATCATCTGAATTGATTTTTTATCAAAGGTGATATAAAATGAATAAACCTATTTTTAGGAGGATATTTAAATGAAAATGTTGAAAACCGTTGCTTGCGGTGCTTGTTTGCTGGTGCTTGGCAGTGCCATGTTTGCTCAGACGGAGCGCTCTGTAGAAGATGACTACCTGTCAAACATTCAGGATGTCATCATCACGGAGATGGCTAATTCTCAGGATTATGACAACAAGCAGGTTGCTCTCCAGTATCTTGAGGAATCCGTGCGGAGCGGAAAGGTGTCCCAGGAACAGCGCGTTGCTCTGCAGAATCTTGCAGGCGAGGGTATTGTGACAAGGGTTCGGACGAACGGACGTCTAGTGAATAATTTCCCAGACATTCGTGCCAAGGCATGTGACCTGCTTGGCGAGATTGGCTCTCCTGAGGCGCAGGAAACGTTGCTTACTATTGCACAGGAAGACTCGGAACCGATGGTTGTAAGCTCAGCCGTGCGCTCTCTTGCAAAAATCGGCAGCGATGGCAATGATCAGGTTGTAGAAACAATCCAGTTCATTCAGCGCAAGTATTCTGCCCTCAACCCGACAAGCTCCCTCGCCTATGAAATTCTTGATGCATACGAGAAGCTCGCTCCGACAGCTCCTGACAGGAATTCTCTCATCCAGTCTATTTCTGAAATTGCGTCCAACTACCGCTTTGCTACACCGGTACGCCTGAAGGCTCTTAACCTCATTCGTTCTCTGCAGGCTTCTAACACCGGAAACAACTAAGGAAGGATTTGGTGTACAAAAAAACGGGCAGTCCGTCTATACGAGCTGCCCGTTTTTATGGCTAAAAAAATGAGAGATACGGGACTCGAACCCACAACCTTCGGCTCCGGAGGCCAACACTCTATCCAATTGAGCTAATCTCTCACGGGAATGCATATAGAATATAGTTTTATAAATATATTGTCAACAATCAATCAAAAAAAAGTTCTATAAGTTCTTTTATAAAGTTCTCTATGGAGTATAATTTATGGATCCAATAATTTTAGCTTCCTCTTCTCCCAGACGGCAGGAAATTCTAAAACTGATGAATATCCCATTTGTCGTTGATCCGCCAAACATCGATGAAACAGTTCCCGGTGACATAAAGCCAAAGGATGCTTCGGAATACATCGCATGCAAAAAGGTGAATGCCGTGGTCCACAAGCTGGCAATGGTTCAGGAAATCGGCTGGGTGTTGGGCGCGGACACTGTCATTTATTTTAACGGGAAGCTATACGGCAAGCCTTCGTCCAAGGAAGATGCAACTACCATGCTCCGCAAGCTGCAGGGGCGCTCTCACGAAGTGATTACGGGCATGGCGCTATACAATGGCACGGTCCACGATATTACGACCCGTACAAGCATAAACAAGGTGACTTTTGCTCCCATGACCGAGCGCGAAATCGAATGGTATATCAATACGGGGGAATGGCACGGCGCAGCGGGGGCTTATCGGGTGCAGGGGCTTTCTTCTTGCTTTATAAAGAAAATAGATGGCAGCGAAAGCAGCATTATGGGCTTGTCAATATTTGAACTTTATGATATGCTCAGAGAGCAAGGTTATTCTATTTTATAGAAAGCCCTGCCGTACATTGTGAAAGCTGTTTGTTTTTGCAGTGTGGCGTAATCCTCCGGTGCATCGCCTGAGTGCGGTGTTCACGAGAAATAAGGTTAGGTGGGGCAATGCCAGAGAGGCAGCCCCGGTGAAGGAGTAAATCATGGCAGTTGTCACCATGAAGAGTCTGCTTGAGTCCGGCGTTCATTTCGGACATCAGGTAAAGCGTTGGGATCCCCGTATGAAGAAGTATATCTTCGCAGAGCGGAACGGGATCCATATCATTGATTTGCAGAAAACCATCGCTGCCATCAAGGACAGCTACGAGGAAATCCGCAAGGTAACGGCAGCCGGTAAGTCTGTGCTTTTTGTCGGCACAAAGAAGCAGGCACAGCAAGCTATTCAGAAGGAAGCCGATCGCTGCGGACAGTTCTATGTAAACAACCGCTGGCTCGGCGGTACGCTCACTAATTTCGCTACTATAAAGAAGTCCCTGCTCCGTCTGAAGAAGATTGAAAAGATGGAAGTAGACGGCACATTTGATAACCTGACAAAAAAAGAAGTCGCCCAGCTTGAAAAAGAAAAGGACAAGCTCACCAAGAACTATGGCGGCATCAAAGAAATGAAAGAGCTTCCTGGCGCCATCTTTATCATCGATACGCACAAAGAGATGATTGCTGTGGCAGAAGCCCGCAGAATGCATATTCCCATCGTCGCTATTGTAGATACAAACTGTAATCCCGAAGGCATTGACTTTCCCATTCCCGGCAATGATGATGCTATCCGCGCCATCAGCCTTTTTACCTCTATCATTGCGAACGCCGTTATTGAATCAGACAACGAGCAGGGCTTGAAGATTATAGAGACCTTGAGCGATGATGACGATGTGACGACAGATGCTTCTGTCAAGCATGAAGATGAGGAAATCGTTGACTATTCCAACTACACCCCCACTGAGACCAAGGAAGAGGACATTGAGGCAGAAAAGCGGGAGCTGGAAGATCAGATCGACGAGGACAGGCTGTACAAATAAGGGAGAAAGACAATGGCTATTACCGCATCTCAAGTAAAAGACCTGCGCGAAAAGACTGGCGCGGGCATGATGGATTGTAAGAAAGCGTTGGTGGAGACAAACGGTGATTTTGAAGTCGCCGTCAAATTGCTCAAAGAGAAAGGTCTTGCAGCAGTGGCAAAACGTGCCGAGCGCGTTACCAAAGAGGGCCGCATTTTTATCCGCCAGGAAGGCAACAAGCTTGTTGTTGTGGAACTGGTATGCGAAACCGACTTTGTGGCAAACAATCAGGAATTCATCGCTTGCGGCGAGAAGATTTTGGACGATGTTTTCGCAAAGGGCTATACCAAGGTGGAAAAAGAACTGTCCGATGTTCTGCTTGACTTTGCTACCCGCACTCGTGAGAATATGTCTTTGAACAAGGTTCAAGTCATCACCGTGCCCGAAGGCGCAATCGCAGGAATATACATCCACTCAGACTTCAAGAATGCCGCTGTGACTATCATCAAGGGCTCTGATGATGAACGCGTGAAGCAGTTTGCTCATGACTGCTGTATGCACATCGTTGCCTTTACTCCTGCTTATATCAAGCAGTCAGATGTACCCCAGAGCTACATTGACGAGCAGAAGGAAATCTTCAAGAAGCAGATGGACAACGACGAGAAGATGCAGGGCAAACCTGAGAACGTCAAAGAGGGCATTCTGCAGGGCAAAGTCAAGAAACATCTCGCCGAAATCTGCTTTGTCGATCAGCCCTTCGTAAAGGATGAAAAGAAATCAGTAAGTGCAAAGCTTGACGAGATTTCCAAGGAAGTGGGCGCTAAGCTTGAATTTGGTGAAGTCGTTCCCTTGCAGCTTGGAAAAGAATAAGGGGTTGCAAGTAAAAATGATTTGGGTGGAAGCTTTTTACGGGCGTTTCCCCAAATCATTATTTTTTATGCTAAGTTAGGAGGAAAAACAAATGGCAACTGATAATGAAAGCCGTATGGAAAAGACTGTCGCCAGTCTGAAGGATGAATATAATTCAATCCGCACGGGACGTGCGAGCGCTTCTATTTTTGACAAGGTGCGCGTGGATGCCTATGGTGCCCCTACCCCGCTGAATCAGGTGGGAACAGTGTCCATTCCCGAAGCCCGTATGGTAGTCATCTCTCCTTTTGACAAATCTTTGATTTCCGCTATCGAGAAGGGAATTCAGAAAGCCGAGCTGGGGCTGAACCCAAGCAACGATGGCAAGGTTGTCCGCATTGCAATTCCTCCGCTGACGGCAGAACGCCGCAAAGAACTGGTCAAGCAGGCAAAGTCTATCGCAGAAAATTACCGCACCACTATCCGCAATATACGCCGCGATGGCAACGATGCGCTGAAAAAGCAGCAGAAGGCCGGTGAGATAACCGAAGATCAGCTTAAGACGGAGACGGATAAGCTCCAGAAACTCACTGATAAATATATAGAAGAAATCAACAAGATCTACGAAAGCAAAGAAAAAGAGATAATGGACTAGCAAATTGGGTAAAGCTGATTTAGATAACAAAGCTTTGCCTGTCCATGTCGGCATCATAATGGATGGCAACGGCAGGTGGGCTAAGCAGCGCGGAATGCTCAGAACGAGCGGCCATGAAGAGGGATTAAAACGCGCTAAGGAAATAGCCAAAGCCGCTGCCGATTTAGGGCTTCGTTATGTAACGCTCTATGTGTTTTCAACAGAAAACTGGAAGCGCACAGAGCAGGAAGTCGGCTTTTTGATGAACCTCATCCATACGCACCTTGTAAAGGAATTGCTCTTTTACAAAGAAAACCAAATCCGTGTCAAGATGATTGGCAATCTGGGGGGGCTTCCCAAGCTCATCCAAAATGATATCAAAGAAGCTATGGCAGATACCGCAGATTTCACAGGGCTTACACTGACCCTCGCCATCAACTATGGTGGGCGCGATGAAATACTCCGCGGGGTCAAAAAGCTTCTCGCCTCTTCTCGCGATGCGGAACTGAACGAAAAAACACTGGCTGAGTCATTTGATTTTCCCGAGTTGCCTGATTTGGATCTGCTTATCCGCACTGGCGGTGAAAAACGGGTGAGTAATTTTCTTTTATGGCAGTCTGCCTATGCAGAATTGATTTTCAACGATACGCTCTGGCCTGATTACCGTGAGGCTGCATTCTATGATGACTTACAGGAATTTATGCGGCGCAGCAGACGTTTTGGGGCGGTGCCCGTATGAGCAAGGGTATGAACAAGAAACTCATCTCGCGTCTTTTGATATTCATTTTTGGTCTTCCCGCCGTACTGGCAGTAGTGTTCATTCCCGGCGCCCACCATCTGGCATTGCATCTGCTCATTTGCGTATGCAGCTATGTGGCAGCGAACGAGCTGTACAACATTTTTTCCACAAAAGTAAAACTCTACCCCCGCCCCTTCGTCTTGTGCTGTGCCACTGTCATTCCGCTTGTGGCAGCGATTTATGAGATTTTTATTCATGAACGGCTTGACAACACCTATGGGGACAGCATTATGTTCGGCTATCCGTTTATCCTGCGGGAAGGAATAACGTTTTCCATGATGGTCGTATTTCTTCTGATGCTGGCGATGGAGGTTGTGACCGCTAAAACCTTTGAGCAATCCCTTGTACGTATGGCGGCGGGGCTTTTCATCGTCATTTATACAGGCTTTTTGTTTTCATTCGTTTCCCGCATGACCTATATGCGTTGGAGCAACGGCATTGATTCGTTCCGCGATGCTTCCACCCCCATCATCGCCGTCTTTCTGTTGATGGTATTCCTATGCGACAGTTGCGCGTGGTTTTTTGGCGTTTTATTCGGAAAAAATAACCGCGGCTTCATCAAGGCAAGCCCAAACAAGAGCATTATCGGCTTCATCGGTGGCTTCGTCGGTTCCATGGGCGCAGGCGTCTTGGGCTATATCCTGTGGCCATGGTTATTCGGACTCAAACGGGAAGCAGTAGCAATATCTGTGGTGAGGATAATGGCTGTCGGCATTGTCATAGCATTTGCCGCCATAGTGGGCGACCTTACGGAATCCATATTCAAGCGATCCGCAGGGGTTAAAGACTCCGGGCACATCATACTCGGGCGCGGTGGCTTACTTGATTCTGTGGACTCCATCTTGATGGCAGCTCCTATCTATTATCTGCTCGTCTCCGCTTTTTACGGTCCCTTTAATTGATTTCTCCTTAGGATATCCTATGAAAAAAATTCTTGTTTTGGGCTGTACTGGTTCTATAGGCAGCCAGACGCTTGACATTATCCGTCATCAAAAAGAGGATTTCTGCGTTGCCGGACTGTCTGCCGGACACAACGAAGCCGGCTTAGCGGTTCTCTGCGCAGAATTCCACTGCAATGGTACACTTTTTGCACGTGACGGCATTGCGGGCATCAAGGCTTTGATTGAATCATGCGGTGCGGACATGGCGGTGAACGGCATTGCAGGTGCCGCGGGGCTTGAACCATCGGTGCTTGTATTGCAGCAGGGCATGGATTTGGCACTTGCCAACAAAGAAACCGTTGTCATGGCATGGCCGGTGGTAAAAGCAATCGCTGAAAAGCATCATGCGCATATCATCCCCGTGGACAGCGAGCACAGCGCTATTTTCAGCCTCATACAGCAGTGCGGCGCGGCGAATATACAGGAGCTTGTCATCACAGCGAGCGGAGGTCCCTTCCGTACCTACAGCGATGAGCAGCTACGCCAAGTGACAGTAGCGCAGGCATTGCAGCATCCCACTTGGAATATGGGAAAAAAGATAACGATTGACAGCGCAAGCCTTGCGAACAAGGGACTGGAAGTGATAGAGGCAACAAGGCTCTTCGATATGCCGCCGGAGCGGGTCAAGGTTGTGGTGCACCCGCAAAGCCTCATTCACAGCCTTGTCCGTACAAACGACGGCATGCTCTACGCGCAGATTTCAAACCCCGATATGCGCCATCCCATCATTAGCGCGCTCAGCTGGCCAAAAAATGAGCAAAACTATCTGGAACCCTTTGAGCTTGCAGGGCACGAGATGAGCTTCTACCCACCCCGCCTTTCATCTTTCCCGCTTTTGCAGTATGCCTATGACTGTGCCGCAAAGGGCGCGTGCTATACGATAGCCTTTAACGCCGCAAATGAGGTGGCTGTACAGGCATTCCTTGAAAAACGCTGTTCATTCCCCAGCCTCGCCACTATAGTGCACGAAACCTTGCAAGGAGACTGGAGTACCCCTGCGGATTCTCTTGAAAAAATATGGGATGCAGACGCAAAAGCCCGTAACAAAGCAGCAAGCCTCCTTGTTTTTTCCAGTGGAGGATATGAGTGACAATCATCATCGGTATAATAGGCCTTGGCTTCCTCATTTTTTTCCATGAGCTGGGGCACTACAGCGCGGCACGGCTTTTCGGCGTAAAAGTTGAAGCTTTTTCCATCGGCATGGGGCCGGTGCTCTTGCATCACACGAGCCAAGGGGGAACAGATTACCGTCTTTCGCTTATTCCCTTGGGGGGATACTGCAATATGAAGGGCGAGCACGACTACCAGAAAGCCTTAGACGAAAATCTCCCCCAGATTGATGGCGAGCCTGATTCTTTTTACGGCATCCATCCACTCAAACGGCTCGTGATTGCCTTTGCGGGACCATTTTTCAATATCTTTTTTGGTTTCATCGCTTTTACGCTCATCGCGCTCATGGGTTACAGCTACTACAGTGCAGGGACAACGGTGAGCATGGCAGACGAAATGGATGCCGTCTATGATTCTCCCGCCCACGAAGCAGGAATGCAGAGCGGAGATACCATAAGCGCCATTGATGGCAAGGCGATGGAAGATTTCAGCGACATTGCGGAATACGTTTCCATCCATCCCGACGAGGACATCGTTATCTCCGTCAGCAGGAACGGAGAAGCGCTTGATATAAGCGTGCACACGTTGCTTGACAAGGAGACGGGCGCAGGCAAAATCGGCATTGTTGCCGCCGCTGATTCGGTAATCGAACGCCACTACGGACCTTTCGGCATTCCGAAAGCCTTTGTGGAAGGCGGCTACCAGAGCGGAAAACTCATCGGCCTTACCTTCAAAAGCATAGCCATCCTGTTCAAAGGCGTGGATGTCACCAAAGCCGTGTCTGGTCCGGCACGCATCACTTCTATGCTCGGCACGACTGTGAAGCAGGGCTTTGCGGCGGGAATCCACATTGGCATCGTGAGCACCCTCCAATTTCTCGCATTTATCAGCGTATCGCTCTTCATCACAAACCTGTTGCCCATGCCAGTGCTTGACGGCGGCACCATACTCTTTTCCCTGTTTGAAGCCGTATCGCATAAGCGTATGCCACCGAAACTGCTGTATTACATCCAGTTCATCGGTATAGCCTTTATCGGCGTGCTGATGATCCTTGCCATAACGGGAGACATCCGTTACTTCTTCTTTTAAATATCTTTTAGATATATGGAGGCTACCAAATGAAAACTATCCGCACACTGTCCGCCTTTGTTCTCGCCCTCACTGTAACAGGAGCTTCAGAGAGCTTTGCCGCAGATTCATATATTTCCACCCAGTCGCACAACGGTGCCGTGTCGGCGCTTGTCCCGATGGAGACGGCAATGCTTCCCGATATGGCATTTTTCTCTGCGGGCAGCGACGGCTTCCTTGTCAAATGGAATCCCGATGGCTCAGGCGAGCATTATCAGGTGAGCGACCTGCCTATCTCTGCCATAGCAAAGAACCCGACAAATGCCGATATCGCGCTCTACGAAAGCAACAACATCGCGCTCAACCGCATCACCGTCATGGACTGGACCAGATACAGAAAGAGATATTCAAAGCGTTTTAAGAATGCCGTTACCTGCCTTTCATATTCCGAGCAAGGCTCCTACCTAATTGTGGGAACTGCCACAGTCAACGGCATCTATATCCTCAACGGGCAAAATGGTTCCCTGTATAAAACGGTAAAGGGCGTTCCCGGCATCATCACGATGGCAAAAACGGGACCGACAGAAAAAACAGCCGTCATGTATTCCCCCGCCGGCTTCCTCTATTATTATGATTTTCAAAAGGGAAAGGTCATCGCAAGGTTTCAGACAGAAGCATCTCTAGAACAGGCCCTACTTTTCGGCACCGGCAAATTCCAGAACCGCTTTTTTGCGGGCGTAAAGGGAAATGCCATCTATATCATCGATGCTGTCTCAGGAAAGACGCTCACAAGCTATGCCGCCGCGAGCCCCTTTATCTGCGCCTCCCCCGGGGAAAGCGAGGACGGACTGTATTTTATCAATGCAAAAGGCAGGGACTATGCGTTAAACCTCATC
>CAKZZK010000110.1 GCA_937885235.1 uncultured Treponema sp. | reverse complement strand
AAATGGATCAGAAAAGACCTCAGGGAAGAGAGAAATACAAGACTGACAATAGCACCGGAGTGCACAAGCGCGGAGACGGGCTTGGCACGGGGCCTGTCGGTTCTGCAAACGGATATTCCGGCAGGAAAGAAGCCGGTGGCGGAGGCACGGGAACAAAGGCGCTTGGCGGTGGTGGACTTGTCGCCATCATAGCCATTGTTTTCATGCTGCTTAAAGGCGGCGGGCTGAACTCCCTGCTCGGTGGCGGCGCTGCGACCGAAACTTCCGGCTCAGAAAGCGTGGAACAGGTGTATAACACGACGACTCCGGTTTCCACCAGTACATCCAGTGCTGGCAGTACATCGTCCACGACTTCGTATTCCAAAGTCAACAGGAGCGTCGCCTCCGGTTCCCGCGCCAAGCGCACAAAGATTGCGGGCAACGGTAATGACGTGGTGACAATCATGGTTTATATGTGCGGTACGGACCTTGAATCCCAGAACAGCATGGCCACTTCTGATTTGCAGGAAATGGCAGGGGCAAAGTTCGGCGACAATATAAACCTCATCGTCTATACAGGCGGCTGCAAAAAGTGGCAGACCCAGGGCATCAGCAACAGCACAAACCAAGTGTATCGGGTGGTGAGCGGCGGCATCAAGCGGCTTGTGGAAAACGATGGTGCCAAGGCGATGACCGATCCGAACACGCTTTCTGCGTTCATCAAGTGGACGGCGAAGAACTACCCCGCCAACCGCTACGAACTTATTTTCTGGGACCACGGCGGCGGTTCGGTGAGTGGCTATGGCTATGATGAAAAATTTGCAAAATCTGGCTCCATGAACCTTGCGGGCATAAACACTGCGCTCAAAGCAGGCGGCGTGCAGTTTGACTTTATCGGTTTTGATGCCTGCCTTATGGCTACTGCGGAGACCGCGCTCATGCTTAACTCCCATGCTGACTATATGATTGCCTCAGAGGAGACAGAGCCGGGCATTGGCTGGTACTACACGGACTGGCTTACGGCGCTGGGAGACAATACCTCCCTTGCAACCCTTGACATTGGTCAGCAGATTATCGACAGCTTTGTTGAACAGTGCAACAAGCGCTGCCGCGGACAGAAGACCACGCTTTCTATAATTGACCTTGCGGAATTCGCAAACACGGTGCCCAAGCCCTTGTCCTCATTCTCCAAGTCAATAAGCAGCCTCATTGCAGACAAGCAGTACCAGTCGGTTTCTGATGCCCGCTACGGCACGAGGGAATTTGCCGCAAGCTCAAAGATAGACCAGATTGACCTTGTCGACCTCTGCGAGCGGATGAACAACTCCGAGGGCAAGGCGCTGAGCAAGGCTTTGCAGAGCGCGGTAAAATACAACCGTACTTCCTCTAATATGACGAACGCTTACGGCGTTTCCATCTACTTCCCTTACCAGAAAGCTTCTTACGTCGACAGGATTTGCGACACCTATGATGAAATAGGCATGGATGATGACTATGCGCAGTGCATCCGCGAGTTTGCAAGCTTGGAAGTGAGCGGGCAGGTGGCGGCAGGAGGCACTTCTTCTCCCGTGCAGTCGCTCTTCGGGCTGAGCGGCGGCTCTTCTACGTCCGGCAGCTCTGAGCTTATCGGGCAGCTGCTTGGCTCCTTCCTTGGCGGCGGCGGGGCTTCCTCCCTCATCAGCGGGCTCACCAGCACGGACTTCCTGTCTGGTCGCGCTCTGTCTGTGGAAGATACCGCGGACTATATCTCCATGAACCACTTTGACAGCTCCGCGCTCGTCTGGGACCAGGCCGCTGACGGCACCGCTTCCCTGACGCTTTCCGATTCGCAGTGGAATCTGGTGCATGCCATTGACCGCAATATGTTCTACGATGATGGCTCCGGTTACATTGACCTTGGCTTGGACAATACCTTTAGCTGGAAGAACAATCAGACTACCCTCGTTGCCGATACTGACCGCGACTGGCTTGCAATCAATGGTCATCCCGTCGCCTATTACCACCTTGACGATACCGAGGTGGGCGATGAGTTCATCACGATGGGACGGGTGCCCGCCATGCTCAATGGAACGCGCGTGAATCTGTGGATTGTCTTTGACGGCGAACATCCGCGCGGCTACATTGCCGGTGCGCAGACGGACTACCAGAATCAGGCAACGGAGACTGTTGCAAAGAGCCTCACCGAGCTGAAAGTGGGCGACAAGCTTGAATTCCTGTGCGACTACTATGGCTACGACCACAAGTATAAAGACAGCTACTATCTCGGCGAGCCGCTGACTGTCACGAACAATATGGAAATCAGCAATGCCCCTGTGGGCAATGGTCAGGTGCGCATCATGTACCGCTTTACTGACATCTACAATCAGGCGTATTGGAGCGAGAGCCTGAGCCGCTAATCAGCCCATACAGCGTCTGCGAAACATGCAGGCTGTCCAAGAGCACCCCCGTCCGTTCCTGCGAGCGGATGGCGCTTCGTGTGCTGTCTTGGGCAGCCTTTTCGTTTGCAAGCTGCTTTTTTACCGCGCGGATGAGGAGGTTCTTGGGTGTGTGTGCCATGTCTATGAACTCCAGCACCTGCACGGCGTAGCCCTGCTGTTCAAGGAGCTCTGCGCGGATGGCGTCCGTAGCGAGGGCTGCCATCCGTTCGCGGATAATGCCATAGCGGGAAAGCGAGGCAAAGGGGCTGTCATCGGCAATTTCCGCTCTGTGTGCGTCTAATTGAAGGTTCAGCTCATGCTGGCAGCAGGGGACGGAAAGTATTGCCCGTGCGTTATGCTTTACTGCATAGCTGAGCGCGTAGTCCGTGGCGGTATCGCAGGCGTGGAGCGTGATGATGATGTCAGGCTCATGTGTATACGAGGCATTGGCAATGTTCCCCACGGCAAAGTGGAGCCCTCGGTAATCCAAATCCTCCGCAAGCTCCTGGCAGTCGGCAACGACATCTTCTTTCAGGTCGAGCCCCGTAATCTCCACGGGGATGTGCTTCAGTTCATGCAGAAAATAGTACGTGGCAAAGGTCAGGTAAGACTTGCCGCAGCCGAAGTCTGCAATGTAGAGCGGGCGCTCTTCGCTGAACGCTCTGTTCCCCACGCAGAGCTTTGTCACGTCGTCCAGAATGTCGGCAATGAATTCCAGAAAGCGGTTTATCTGGCGGAACTTATCGTATTTTTGGGCAAGCACTTTGCCGTTTGCGTCCATCACGCCGAGGGCGGCAAGGAAGGGAACTGGCTGTCCCTCTGGCAATATGTGCTGTTTCCTTCTATTGTAATGCGCATTATTGTCGTCCTGTGGAGAAAGCTTTCTGTGCAGGACTTTGATTTCTCCCCGTCTGTTTGCCATATAGGTGATTTCCTCGCTGTCTGTCTTCTCGACCGTGTTTTTAAAAGTCTTTCCGGCATGGGTGCTGAGGAAGGCTTCCACCTCTGCCTCTGTCATCTTCTTCTGGAATGCCTGCGTCTTTGTGAAAAATTCAGCATCATAGATGGCTCCTGTCTGCAAGCCAGCCGCCGTATTCCTGCGAATGCGCACGCGGATGTACGGCTTTCCGAGTATTTCCCCGCAGTTTTTGACGGGGGTGGAAAAAGTAATAGCTAAAATCATACGGGGAAAGTATATACTTATCTGAAAAAAAATGATACACTTGTGCATTATGGGAAAGGTAATCGTTTTTGTGAACCAGAAGGGCGGGGTTGGCAAAACAACATCTGCAATCAACATCGGCGCGTATATTGCCCTTGCCGGAAAGAAAGTGCTCCTCGTGGATTTCGACAGCCAAGGAAATATGTCTAGCGGGGTAGGGGTGAGCAAGGACAAGCCCACCGTGTATGAACTGATTGCCGGTCTAGCCTCTCCCGAACAGGCAATCAAACACACTGCCGTGCCCAATCTGGACGCCATCAGCGCATCTATTGACCTTTCCGGCGCAAGCATTGAGCTTGTCGAACAGGAAAGACGAGAGTACTTCCTTAAAAATGCCCTTGCCCCCGTAAAAGACGCTTATGACTATATCCTCATAGACTGCCCGCCCTCTCTTGGGCTTTTAACGCTCAACGGCTTGACGGCGGCGGATTCCGTGCTCGTGCCCATGCAGTGCGAGTACTTCGCCCTTGAAGGCATTACGCTCTTGGTGAGGACAATCAAGGACGTGCAGCTGAGGCATAACAAGGAGCTTGCCATAGGCGGCATCTTCTTTACGATGTATGACAGCCGCACCAGGCTTGCGCAGGACGTGGTCAAGACGGTGAAGGGCTATTTCAATGACCTTGTGTTTACGACGATAATTCCACGCAACGTGCGCCTTTCAGAAGCCCCCTCTCACGGCAAACCCATCTGCCTGTATGAACCATCCTGTGTGGGGGCAAAGAGCTATAAGAAACTTGCAGAAGAGGTGATAAGCCGTGGCTAAGCGCAGCAATGTAGGATTGGGACGGGGGTTAGAGGCCCTGATGGGGGACACTCAGGAAAACGAGCTGAAGGATGCCATCGCTCAGGCTGGCAGCTCCGATGCCGCACCTCCTCCCGCCCGCAATTTACCCGAAGGCATTACGGTGGATTCT
>CAKZZK010000109.1 GCA_937885235.1 uncultured Treponema sp. | reverse complement strand
GCACAACATTCGAGCAAAAAACATCTGCTTGCAGTTTTTAACAACGATGGACCTGGCTTTAAGGAAAGTTTTTTTGAATCGGAAGCTTTTAAATCTATAAAAAACATTCAGCACACTTACGTTCCAGAGCTTTCTATCGTTGGAATGTTATTTGCTCACGCAGATGGTTACATAACAGTCAAAAGCGACCAAAAAGGAATTATGCAGCATGACCCGTTCAGTTGGCATTTGGGAGCGCACCATTTTATAGAAGAAAATGATACAAATGAAGAAAGCAAATTCATTGGAAACACAATAAACACTTGGATTAACGATTTGACAAAAGAACAACGCGAACTTTTTATAGAAACTGTTTTTTCAATTTTGCGCAACACAGACGCAAGCACAAATTCAGAAATTACGGCAAATTGGGGTGAAAGTGTAAAAAAGATGCTACGCGCAATGACGCAACTTGACGCAAAAACTCGGGAAGCGGTTTTTAAAACTGTTCAACTGTTAATAAAAAGTGCAGGACAAAATGCAAATCTCTTAAAAAAGAAATGATGTAGCTTAAAATCGGGTAACCCGGATTCGAACCGGGGACCTCTACGTCCCGAACGTAGCGCGCTACCAGCTGCGCTATTACCCGAAAAAAAATGCCCACTGAATAGTGGGCAAAGATTACGGGAGCTACGGGGCTCGAACCCGTGGTCTCCGGCGTGACAGGCCAGCGCGATAACCAGCTTCGCTAAGCCCCCGTGATGGTTAATACTATATCAGCTAGGGCAAAAATAGTCAATAGCAAAACGAAAATTTTATCCTAAATATTGTGAAAACAGTCTCCCTTGCCCTCCCCCGCTCTTTTCAGTACAATACCCCTTATGAAGACATCACACATTCCACTCAGGACGCTGCGGGACGCGCCCGCGGAAGCCGTCATTGCCAGCCATCAGCTCATGATGCGGGCAGACTTAATCAGAAAACTAGGAAACGGACTGTATACATATATGCCTCTCGGACTGCGCTCTTACCGCAAACTTGAACGAATCATCAGGGAGGAACTGGATGCCTCCGGTGCACTGGAGTTCAAGCCTACCGTCATTGTGCCGGGGGACATCTGGAAGGAAAGCGGGCGCTGGGACACTATGGGGCCTCAGATGCTCAAGGCAAAAAACCGAGGCGAACAGGACATGGTGGTGAGCCCCACCGCTGAGGAAGCCTATACCGCCATCATGCGGCAGGGGCTCACCAGCTACAAGCAGCTTCCCATCAACTGCTACCAGATAAACACCAAGTACCGCGACGAAATCCGCCCGCGCTACGGCGTCATGCGGGGACGCGAGTTCAATATGATGGACGGCTACACGCTCAACGCCGACGACGAGTCTCTGGATAAGTCCTACCGCGCCTATGCAGAGGCGTATCTGCGCATTTTCAAGCGCACGGGGCTCAAGGTCATCACCGTCAAGGCAGACACGGGAGCTATGGGCGGTTCCGGCAGCGAAGAATTTATGGTAGAAAGCGAGGTGGGCGATGACACGCTCATCATCTGCCCTGACTGCGACTACGCGGCAAACGTGGAAAAGGCAGCCTGCAAGCCCGATGTCGCCGTGGACAACGAAGGAAATCCTCAGGTAAAGACAGACAAGGCGATTGAGGAAGTTGCCACGCCGAATGTCTTTTCTATAGAAGATATGGAGAAATTCTTCAAGAGCACGCCCAAGCTTTTCATCAAGGCGCTCATCTACCGCGTCATAAACAGCGCACTCGACCTGTCAAAGGCGCCGCATTGCGAAAAGCTCGCGGTAAAGCAGGAAGGAAGCCTGACCTTCTACCCGCTTTCCTATGTCTGCGTGCTCATCCGCGCTGACCTTGAGGTAAACGAGGCAAAGCTCGCGGGAGTGCTCAAGGCGGCAGAGGTGGCACTTGCCGATGATGAGGAAATCCGCGCCATCGCAGGTGCACCGCATGGCTTCGTCGGTCCCGTCACCGTCAAATGCCCCATCGTGCAGGATTTGAGCGTGAACGATATGCATGACGCTGTTGCGGGCAGCGGAAAGGAAGGCTACCACATCAAGCACGTTGAACCGGGCCGCGACTACACGGCATGGCTCAACACCGACGTGCGCACCGTTGTGGCGGGGGACAAATGCCCTGTCTGCGGCGGCACCTTCTACACGCGCAAGGGCAACGAGCTTGGACACATCTTCAAGCTTGGCAGGAAATACACGGAAAGCATGGGGGTGAGCTACCTTGACAAGAACGGCAAGGCGACCATTCCCACGATGGGCTGCTACGGCATCGGCGTAGACCGCGTGCTCGCTTCCGTCATAGAGGCGAACCATGACGACAAGGGCATTATCTGGCCAATGAGCCTTGCTCCCTATCAGGTGTGCATCGTCCCCATCAAGTACAAGGATGCCATGAAAGATGCCGCGGACAGGCTCTATGCCGAGCTGATGGCGGCGGGAGTGGAAGTGCTTCTCGATGACAGGGACGAACGCCCCGGCGTTAAGTTCAACGATGCTGACCTCATCGGCTTTCCCCTCCGCATCACGGTGGGCGAAAAGAACCTGCCCAAGGTCGAACTAAAGCTGCGGAACGCCGAAGTCGCGGAGCTTGTGGCTCTGGATGCCGCCGCCGCGCGGGTAAGGGAAATCATTCAGAGCGAACTGGCAAAGCTAGGGTGAAGCTGTTATTAGACCAGTTTGGAAACTTCAGTTCCCGAACTGGTCTATTCAAGTGGCTGCAGCGGTTTTGCACCAGCGGGCGAAGAGTTCCGGCCAGGGGGTACATTCTTCCTGTACCATGCCGCCGTCAGCAGTGGCGGTGATGGGGCTTGCGAGGCTTAGGCCGTGGCAGCCTTTGGTGAATACGTGGTATTCAAAGCTCACGCCGTGTTCCGCAAGCGCGGAGGCAAAGAGCAATGTGTTCTGAATGGGCACCACCTCGTCCTCAAAAGTGTGCCAGATGAATGCAGGCGGGACGTCCTTTGTCACCTGCTTTTCCAATGATACGAATTCCCTGTTTTCAGCCGTGTCGTGCCGCGGTCCAAGCACATTGGCGATGGAGCCGTCGTGCCGGTACTTGCCGGAGCTGATGACGGGGTAACAGAGCAGAAGCCTGTTGGGTTTGAGTTCCTGCGCCGCATACGGCAGGTACTGCTGTGCAAGCCCCGAATTCCACCAGACGCCGAGGCTCGCCGCAAGGTGCCCGCCCGCGGAAAAACCCGCTACGGTGATGTCCTCTGCCGCAATGTGGGATTCCTCCGCATGACTCCGCACATAGTGCATTGCCTCGCAGAGGTCAAGGAATGCCGCAGGAAAGTCCATCGGTGCTACCGAGTAGTCCAGCACGCAGGTGTGGAAGCCGAGCGCATTCAGCTTGAGCGCGACAGGCTCTGCTTCGCGGAAAGCCTTCATCGCATAGCCGCCGCCCGGACAGATGAGCACAAGCGGGTGCTTTCTTTTGCTGTCCAATTCCTCGCTGTTTTCTGGAAAATATGTGCTAAGGCGCGGGGTAAAGTCATTGTTTTCAATGCCCCGTGACCGGTACTGCACGGGAAGCTCTATTGTCTTGTGAATCATATTTCCATAGTAGCTGTTTGCATTGAATTTGTCAAAGCTGTTTAAAGCCCGCTTGCTTCGCTTTGCCGCACATTCATATTGCGGTAGACAAGCGGCGTCACGTTCTTGTAGCGGCGGAAGGTTTTTATAAAGTAGCTGAAATCATTAAAACCGCAGTCGCTGGCGATATCTGAGAGCTTGTCCTCGCTGCTGCGCAGGGCAGAGCATGCCATGTTCACGCGGAACCAGTTGAGATATTCTATGGGAGAGTGCCCGATGATTTCGCGGAAAAGGCGGCAGAAATACTTGGGAGAAAGCCTCGTTGTGGCGGCAAGGTCTTCAAGCGAGAGATTTTTGTTGTAGTTTTGCTTGATGAATTCCAGAACCTGTTCGATTTGCTCCGTCTGCTTGCGTTTGCCCGGCGAGAGCGATTTTTTCCAGATATAGAGCTGCTGCCTTTTTATCTCGCCAAAGAACAAGAGCAGGGAGCCTGTTACGACAAATTCGTAGCCTTCCTGCTGTATCTTTATCGCATCGAAAAGCTGCCGCGCAATGGCCTGGATTGCCCCGTTTGTGTGAGGGATGAAGTTCGTCAGGATGATGGTGCCGTTCAGAATGCCGGAAAGAAAGCTGTCCGGCGCATAGCTGTGCAGGCGTATCATTTCGGGGTCAAAGACGATGGACTCATAGAGCGACTGCCCCTTGCCCCTGCCGTCGCCGTGCAGCTGCCTGCTCGGAATGATGGCAATATCGCCTTTTTCAAGCAGAAATTCCCTGTCACAGATAAAAGCCTTATAGCTGCCTGAAAGTATATGGATTATTTCAAAATCAGTGTGCCACATCACGGGCAGGTCATAGCGCGGGTCTGCG
This sequence comes from uncultured Treponema sp., assembly GCA_937885235.1. GTDB lineage: Bacteria > Spirochaetota > Spirochaetia > Treponematales > Treponemataceae > Treponema_D. The sequence goes on along the minus strand of CAKZZK010000109.1, from coordinate 12,846 downwards.
GTATTGTTGAGGTAATATTGAATGGGGAACAGAATGGTGCCCCGGCTTATCCTCTCTTCCTGTCCGTCCTGGATTTTTTCGCCCGTGCGGTAATGCGAATACTGGTTGACAACTATCTGTGGCATGGCATTTCCTTGTTTCTCCGCAATGATACCAGTATATACAATGGCGAGGTAAAAATCAAATGCTCTGAGCCAAAATAATTGTCTAAAGCCCTCCATTGACGATTTTTGCATACTGTATTAGAATAAATTTTCAATGTCACTGTATACCGTAATTGTTCCTGATACCAGTGTTTTGCAGCGAGTGTGTGGAACGAATGACAGCAATGTGAAACTCATCGAGTCGTTTTTGGGCGTGCCGGTCTTTGCCCGCGGAAACGAGATTTCCGTAGAGGCGGACAGCCCCGGAACGGAGCAGGAATTCCGCTTTATCATAGACCGTCTGCTAGACGAAATAGCGGAGGGCGGCTCTGAAATTTCCGACGCAGATTTACTGCGCTCAGTCCTCCGCACGGATACACAGGGCTTTTCCAAAAAATACCATATAACGGTGCCGGGCGGCATACGCAAGGTGTATCCCCGCACGGAGGGGCAGTGCGCTCTGGTGCAGGGAATGCGGGAAGCGGATATGGTCTTTGCCGAAGGACCCGCAGGTTCAGGAAAGACCTTCCTTGCCGTTGCAGAGGCGCTCAGGCTCGTGCTTTCCCATGAAAAAAGCAGCATTGTGCTTACCCGTCCGGTGGTGGAAGCGGGAGAAAGTCTCGGCTACCTGCCGGGAGACCTGCAGGAAAAAGTAAATCCCTACATCCGGCCTCTGTATGATTCCATGCATGCCGTGCTGCCGCGCGAGACCGTGAAAAGGCTCTCGGAAAGCGGCATTATCGAAATAGCCCCCCTCGCCTACATGAGGGGCAGAACGTTGAATGACAGCGTCATTATCTTGGACGAAGCGCAGAACACGACCGTAGAACAGATGAAAATGTTCCTGACCCGTATGGGCGAAAACTCGAAAGTCTTTGTTACCGGCGACCTCAGCCAGATTGACCTGCCTCACCATGTCGTGTCCGGCCTTGCTCATGCCCTGAAAATCTTGAAAAATATTTCAGGCATAAGCATAAACCGTCTCTCAGCCGAAGATGTCGTAAGGAGCGGACTTGTCAAAAAAATAATTCAGGCGTATGAACATGAAAAAAGAGAGAACGAGTACTAGAAAGACTGCCTCTGGAATGCTGTTTGCATTGATGGGCGAGTATGTCAAGAAGAATTTTCCCAAGCTTATTTCTTCTATCCTCACCTTTCTGCTTGCGTGCCTCCTGTCGTTCTTCCGCATAGCTACGACGAACACAATTTCTTCCTATAATATAAACGATTATGAGGTGGGGCAGATTGCGGATATAACCATCGTGGCAAACAAGACGCTCCCCGCGGACTACGAAAATCCCGTTTCGGTGGAAAAAGGCGAGAAGGTGATGCGGAAAGGCTTCCCGATTACGGAGGAGGGCTACGCAAAGCTCAAACGGATGGCGGAATCCCGCGCCTACCTCGATTACCGCGCCTTTGCCAACTCGGTGATTTACCTCATGCTGCTGACCGCGCTCTATTTCTTCCTCTTCAGCAGGACCTGCCTTGGCAAGGACTGCGAATTCAAGGAAATAGTGACGGAGAATGTCTTTTTCATACTCACCTATGCGACGGCGGTGCTTGCCACAAAGACGGTGCTGTTTTCCTCGGCATTTACACTGCCGGTTATACTGCCCGCTGTCTTCTTTACCTTCCTTATGACTATCCTCTTTGGTCATCTTGATGCGGTATTTTTTTCGTTCATCACGGCGTTTGGGGTGCTCAATGCTTCCGGCTACCTGCTTGTTCCCGCGCTCTATACCCTGTGCATTATGCTGACAGCTTCGCGGGTTGTCTGCAAGATCGAGCACCGCATAGATTTAGTCTTTGCCTCCCTCCTGCAGGGAATACTGTGCGCGGCGTTTTTACTTGTCTTTAAGATTGTGTTCAATGGCACTCTGTTCATAGATGACGGGCTCATCTCCATTGTGGGGGTGACTTTTAACGGCTTTATCTCTGGCATCCTCTGCCTTGGATTTTTGACGCCGCTTGAATATCTGCTGAACACGGCTTCCGTTTTCCGTTTGATGGATTTGAGCGATTTGAACAGCGTCATCATGAAGGATATGCAGAAGCAGGCGAGCGGAACGTTCAGTCATTCCGTCATGGTGGCAAATTTGGCGGAGACCGCCTGCCGTGCCATCGGCGCTAATCCGCTCATTGCGCGCGTAGGCGGCTACTATCACGATATTGGAAAAATAGATAATCCTGAGTATTTTACGGAAAATCAGCGGAACGGGGAGAACAAGCACGATGAAATCAATCCTTCGCTGTCTGTCAGCATCATCAGGAGCCATGTGAAGAAGGGCGTGGACAAAGCGCGGGAACTGCGTCTGCCCCCGCAGGTGGTGAACATCATCAAAGAGCACCACGGCAATCAGGTAATCAAGTATTTCTTTAAAGAAGCAAAAAAAGTTGACCCGAATGTGAGCGAGGAAGACTATTCATACACGGGCACCCCGCCCACAACGAGGGAAAGCGGCGTGGTGATGCTTGCTGACACGGTGGAAGCTGCCAGCCGCAGTCTGGAGAATCCCTCTGTTTCCCGTCTGGAAAAGTTCATCCAGACCTTGGTGGCGGACAAAATCGAAGAGCACCAGCTTGACGACTGCGGGCTCACGTTCAGGGATCTGACCACGGTCAAAGATGTCTTTGTGGAAACCTTGGCGACGGCAAATCACTCGCGGGTAAAATATCCCGACCAGAAAGACCCCGATACAGGCAAGCCGGCCGCAGAAGCGGAAGCTGCCCCTGCCGCTGACGAGACAAAAGCGGAAAAAACGCCGGAAGCTCCCGCAGAAGCGGAGGCAGAGACAGGCAATGCTGAGCAGCCAGCCAAGAAAGGCAAAGGCGGCGGCAAGGAAAAGAAGGCTGATGGCAAATAGGATACTCGTTGACGTTGAAGAATCCTGCCCTGTGCCGCCATGGATAGAAAACGTGGAACCATTCCTTCAGAAGCTCTTTGCGCTCTGCGCGTATGATGGCGAGGAATGTTCTGTGTTTTTCTGCTCGGATGCGTATATACAGAATTTAAACAGAGAATACCGTAACATTGATGAAGCGACAGATGTTTTAAGTTTTGAGAGCGGGGACAGCTACAAGGACGAAGACGGCAATACGTGGCTGTCCATAGGGGACATAGCCATCAGTCTCGATATGCTGCCCAAGAACGCCGCATATTTTGAGGTTCCCGAAGACGAGGAGCTAAAGAGGCTGCTCGTCCACGGCGTGCTCCACCTGCATGGCTATGATCACGGAGAAGAGCATGTGCAAAAAGACGTGGAGCCGCAGTGCGAGATGCTCAAAAAACAGAAGTTACTGCTGGCGGCGCTGGCAGGAGAAGAGGTTAAACCAAAGTAGGATACAGTCATGGGCTTATTTGGATTTGGAAAAAAAGAGAAAAAAGAGCAGCAACAGGGGGCGGGGAGCGATGCCGCCCAACGGGAGCTGACGGAAGAGAAAAAAGATATGATACAGGGGGTGGAGGACCTGTCCCAGACCACGGTGAAGGAAGTGATGGTTCCCCGCATCGATGTTGATTTCCTTTCGATTGAAACCCTGCCGGAAGAGCTGCTCCAGAAGATAACCCAGAGCGGTCATTCCCGCTTTCCCGTCTATTCGACCTCCATCGACAACGTTGTGGGGGTGCTCTACGTAAAAGACCTCATCGCTTCCATTGCCCGCCACGAAGAGCTTGAATTGGAGAAGATTATCCGCAAAGCCTATTTCGTGCCTGAGAGCAAGCGCATAGACAGCCTCTTGCGCGAATTCAAGCGGCGGCACATCCACATTGCCATCGCCATTGATGAGTACGGCGGCATCAGCGGCATCGTGTGCATGGAGGATATAATAGAAGAAATTGTCGGCGATATTCAGGATGAATTCGATAACGAGCGCGAAGATATCCTGCCGCTTGGAGACAACGTATGGCTCTGCGATGCCCGCGTGGACTTGGACCACCTGAACGAAACAATACAGGCATCTTTCCCCACCGATGATTTTGACACGCTCGGCGGCTTTGTCTTTGACCTGTTCGGGCGCATTCCCGTTAAATTTGAAAAAGTCTCCTGGAACCAGTACGATTTCATCGTGCAGGAGATGGAAGGGCACAAAGTTGACGTTATAAAAGTGATATTTCGTAAAGATAAACACAATAATGACGATGATAAAGGGTAAAGATGGGAGGTAACATGAAATGCTGTTTAAGTAAACTGAAAAAGACTCTCTGTGTGCTGTGCCTGTCCGCGGCAGGTTTTTGTGTTTCTGCTGCCCAGACTCGCAGCGCACTGTCGCTGTATGATCAGGCTTACGGATTGCAACAGAATGGCGATTACTACGGCGCAGTTGAGTCTTACCGAGAAGCATTGCAGCTTAACCCTCAGTGGGGGCTTGCCTGGTTCAACCTTGCCACCTGTACTTATAATCTTGGCGAATACGATCTCTGTGTGGAGTATGCGGACAACGCCGCCCGCTATGCGAGGGATGTGAGCGATATCAAGAACCTCAAAGGCATGGCGCTTATCTCCCTCGGCAGGCTGGAAGATGCCCGCGCTGTCTTTGACGAAGTCTTAAAGAAATATCCCAATGATATCGATGCCCGCTTTGGTCTTGCAGAGCTGAATCTCTACAAGGGCAGTCTGAGTTCTGCGGAGAGCCTCTACCTCGATGCCCTCAAGCGTGATAACCACAACCGCAAGGCACTGCTGAGCCTTGCGCTGGTAAGCGCGGAAGACGGCAAGATGGATGTGGCGGAGCGCTATGTCAATCAGGCGATTGAATTCCACAACGGGGATGCGGAGGTCTATTACCTTGCCTCCTATCTGGCAACCAAGCGCAATGACTATGTGGCTGCGGAACGGCTTGTCCGCAGTTCCATCCAGATAAATGCGAACTATGACAGGGCGTATGAACTGCTTTCTTCTATTTTATATTCTCAGCAGCGCTATAATGAAGTCATAGACCTCTGCGATTTCCGCATCGGGCGCAATCGCGACGTGACGGGGGCGTGGTATTTGAAAGGTCTGTCCCAGAAGCGGCTTGGCAACAGCGAAGCCGCCATCGCGTCGTTCAACACAGGGCTTTCCATCAATCCCCAAGACGAGCTGATGCGCTTTGCTCTGGAGCAGCTGGTGGACAGTACACTTGCCGTTGAGGACAGCCGCCGGAGCGGATGGGCTGCCTATCACTTGGACAAGGCGCGGGAATACAAGCGTAACTATGATGGACCGAGTGAACGCTACGAATATCAGAAGGCGCTTGCTATCAACCCGCTTGACAACACGGCACGGCAGGCGTTTGCGGAAATGCTCCGCAGGGACGGCTTCTACGAGCTGTATCTGCAGCAGCTTAAGTTTATCAAGAACAACAAGAGCACTGTAAAGGCTGCTTCTGCTCCGGTAATCCAGCGGAATGAAAACACTCCCGCCAAGGTTGACACGAGGACGGATCAGGAAATAAAGAACGATGACACTATTGAGGCGCTTGAAAGCCTCATGTCGGACAATCTTTCCAAGCGCTGGAATGTAGAGCCCTTCTATCTTGACAAGACCCGCTGGAGCATTGGCATTTACTTTGTGCAGGATTCCGTGCAGCTTATCCATGCTGATGTGAACGAGGTGGTAGCCGTCGCGGCGAAGGACATCTTTAACGGGGTGCCTGCCGCTTCTGTGGACGTGCGCACCACGGCGGTGTCTGGCTATGGTGAGGCGTACCGGCAGGCTCGCACTTCCGGGCGCGATTATTTTATCCTCTTGAAGGCTGACGAAACCGAACGGACTTTCTCTCTGGATGCCGAGGTTTACTCAGGCCGCACCGGGACAAAGACCACCGATATACATGTCTACCGCACGGGCAATGACCGCATAGCAAAGACCTTGCGCCGCCTGCGTCAGGCTGCTCTGGATATGCTGCCAATCCGTGGCAAGGTGCTCAACGATGCTTCAAATACGCTGCTCGTTGACCTCGGCAAGAGCGACGGCATTGTTGAGGGCGCGGTGTTCAATGTCATCAAGAAGGGGCGCGTCCGCACGGTGGACACAGGCGTAGGCGTGACGTATAACGCCAACGATGTGCTTGGCACCTTCACCGTTACCACTGTGGATGAGGAGATTTCTCAGGGCGTGTACAAGAAGCGGGGCTTTTATGACACGCTCAACATTGACGATGAGATCATCCTTGACCATCTTCCCGAAAGCGGTCAGAGCGTGGAAGGCAACGCCGTCACGGATACCCGTCCCGCGGCTGATGCCAACGGCGAGCCCGCGACAGAAGCCGCCGAGGTGGCAGAGCGCGAGTCTCTGAAGGAGAGCTTCAAGGTGCAGGCAAAGGAGTCGCCGCTCATCAATCTTATTCAGTCGATTATTTGAACTGATTGGTTTTATAGTTTTACTGCATAAAGGTGATTGCTTTCAGCTGTCCCGTTCCTGTACCGATGAAGGTTAAGTAGAATGCGCTTATGCCGTCGGGGATGGGGATGGCGGCGCTGTGGGACTGCCAGAAGTTTGAGGCGTCTACGGTTACTTTTCCGAGGACGGGACCGTTCCATGTGCAGCGGAGCTCGAAGTCACCGTGGATATAGCCTCTTGTGCGCAGGGCTACGCTTTTGATGCCCTTGAAATCGAAATACTTGAAGCCTATGGTGGTATTTTTGACAATCCCAGTGATGTAGCTCGTGTCCGCTTTTTCTGCGGGGGTGCCGTCGGCGAGGTCGCGGCTGTCTTGGCTTACGCGGGGGTACTCGCTCCCCACGTAGAGGGAAGGTTTATCGGTAAAGATATTGCAGGCGATGTATGCAGGATACTCTCCCACGCCCTTCAGCGCGCCGCCATTTAAGCCGCAAGAGGTGATTTCCACCTGAGGGATTTTGCCGTCGGGCAGGAGCCTTATCTTTTCCGCACAGCCTTGGCGGGAGAACCATGTTCCGTTTGTGTGACGGTGGTAGAAGATATACCAGCTGCCGTTTATGTTTTCTATGCCGCCGTGGTTGTTTGCCCCGTAAGCGGCGGGCATATCTGCGGGCTTGTAGCTGTCTATGTGCAGGTCGCAGTTGCTCACGATGACGCCGCCGTACACAAAGCCGTCTGTCGGGGATTTGCTCGTCGCATAGCACAGCTCGTGCATGACGGCTGAGGAATAGACAAAGTAATAGACATCCCCTATTTTCCGTATGGAGGACGCTTCAAAGAACTCGTGCCCCTTAAAGCCAGCCCAGTTCTGTACGGAAGAAAGCCTGTAGGGACAAGCCGCAGCGGCGGCATTTTCCTTGACGGCGGCAAGGGCGGCTTTTTCTTCTTGCGCATAGCAGTCCCCCGGTACGATGACGGCGGGCTCTTCTTCCACGGTGAGCATATCTTTCCCCAACACCGTTGCCATAGCGCCGATGCGCTCTTTCATCTTGTTGCCGCAGAAAGCCGTGTACATATACGTCTTTGCCCCCTCGGTGATGACGGCGGGGTCAAACTGCGGCATATCGCCTTCCCTGTCGCCCAGACGGGTGCCGTCCTTGTAATGCACGTAGCCGTAGAACTGGTAGTTTCCTGCGGGAGTGTCGCAGACAGCCACGGAGACAAAGCCCACCTTGTCAAAGACGTAGTAGAGGTAGAAGCGTCCGTCCGGTCCCTGCGTCACGTCAGGCGCATAGAGCACCATCCGCCCGTCGGCATTTGCGGGGTCGGCAGTCCTTCGGTAAATTACTCCCTCGTAGCGCCAGTCGCTTAAATCATCCACAGGCGCGGACCAGCACACATAGTCCCCCAGGCAGAAAACCCACCCGTGCGCCAAATCGTGGGAACCGTAGACATAGACGCGGTTGCCAAAGACATGCGGCTCGCCGTCAGGGATGTATTCCCACGACGGGAGGTAGGGATTAAACACTTCATTTTTCATAAAAACTCCTTAGAATATTTATACTGTAAATCTGATTATAAATGCATTTCGTCTTGACAAACGATAGCACATCCTACAAAAATGTCAACTATGCCTAATTTCCCGTGCCGCGCTCAGACCGCAGACCGGGCACACAGGCTTATATGCAAAAAAACATCCAGGCGTTTTTCTTCTATAAAGTTCTCGCGCCGTTTTCCGACAAATGAAATATATGAAAAGGTATTTAATACTTGTAGCGATAGCCATATTCTCTTGCAGCCTCCCGCTTTTTGCACGCGGAAATGCAAAAGGTGATAAGGATTCGGAGGCTAAGGAAAAAGTCGAGGAGCCTCCCAAAGTCTATATCGTACCCCAAACAGACCTCCCCGCCTTCGACAGCGAGGGGGCAACATATCTCGTAGTTGACAGCGGTCCGGACGAAGACGAGGGAAGATTTACCATCGGCGTGCAAGTCTACAACCGTACCAATGATAAAAAAGTCGAGGCTGAAGTCTATGGCTGGGGCGGACGCTTCAAGGAAGAATGGCATCTCATAAGCCCCATCAGGATGGATCGCTGGAGCCCCATGCCCAAGCTCTTCCACCCTTGGTATAAAGGCATAGACTACACCCATTACCGCTACTTTGCCATCAAGATAAATAAGCCGAAGGACAACAAGTACAAGATTATCAGCGACCAGTTGCGCGCAAACCTCAACTTCTACATCTACGATGCGGGGATGGATGTGTCCGCTAGCAACACTGGCACTGCCTCCTCCATCTATGAGGCATCTGCCTTGACCTATATCTTCGACGGCGATGAAATCAAAGAAAGCGACAACGACAATGTCTTCGTTGCCTCTCATAACAAGATTGAGAACCTGCTGGTGAACCTGTATGTCTACAACAAGTCAAAGAAAATTCTGGTTTACTACGGAGCCATCAAGTTCACCGATTGGATGGAGAAGATAGACAAGAAGACAATAAAGAAGGTCGTTCCCCTTAGCCCGGAGGAATTCAAGGACGGCAATGAGCACGATGTCAAGCTGAACAAAGACGGGCTGAACCTTATCCTCTTTGTGGACAGCTGAAATTACCGATATCCTTCCGAGGAAGACGCTCCCAGTCAAACAAGTCGATGGCTTCAGCGAGCGTCACCTCGCACTGCTCTGGAAGAAAACCGCACAGGCACATAAGCCGTCCAATGACTTCGTTTGGGCTGAACGCACTGCGGAGGAAGTCCATATCCACATCGCGCTCCCGTTTAGAAAGCCGTCTGCCATCTGCCGCAACAAGCAGGGGAATATGCGAAAAGCTTGGCGGCGGAAGCGCGAGGCTTTTATAAAGAAAAAGCTGCTGATGGGCTGAAAGCAAAAGATCTCGTCCCCGCACCACCTCCGTTACTCCTTGTTCCGCATCATCCACGGCAACAGCAAGCTGATAGGCAAAATTTCCGTCCGCACGGCGCACAATAAAATCTCCGGCCTCCCGCTCAAGGTCTATTTTCTGTTCCCCATAATGCCCATCCACAAATGATGACTGCCCCGACACGCGCACACGCCATGCGGGAGGACGGCTTTTTGAAAGCTCGGCGATACGGTTCGCACTGAGCAAACGGCAGGTTCCCGCATAGACAGGAACACCATCTGAGCTATGGGGTGCGCTTGCGGCGTGAAGGTCGGCACGGCGGCAAAAACACGGATACAACAGCCCCGCCGCACGGAGGGCAGCGAATGCCTCGCGATACGCCTCGTCCCGCTCCGACTGATACATGACAGCGCCATCCCAGTCAAGCCCCAGCCACTGAAGGTCATCAAGTATCTGGCGGGCATATACGTCCTTGCAGCGCTGACGGTCTATATCTTCAATACGCACAAGCCAGCGTCCCCCCGCTTTCCGTGCCGAAAGCCATGAGAGCAGCGCCGCATACACGTTGCCAAAATGCATCCTTCCGCTCGGACTGGGAGCAAAGCGCCCGACAATATTTCCACTCATGCTAGCCGCTACAAAAAATACGTATTCATCTCGCCTTTGCCTTTGACGGAGATTTCAACTTTGTCGCTGTAGGTAAATCTGTCATTTGTCTGCCTAAAGGTCGATTCGCTCACGTGGATGCGCATTGCCTCACCCGTGCTTTCCATGCGGCTTGCCACATTCACGGTGTCTCCCCAGACATCATAGATGAACTTGCTCTTGCCTATAACACCCGCGACGAGATTTCCCGTATTTATCCCCACGCGGATTTTCACATTCGTCTTGTAATGCTCGTTGAATGCCTTCACGTCACGCAGCAAGCCTTGGGCAAAATACACCATCCGCACAGCATCAGTTCTTGAAGGCTGCTCCGTCAGCCCGCAGGCAGCCATATATGCGTCTCCGATGGTCTTTATCTTTTCAATGCCGTCATGTTTTGCCCGCTCATCAAAACGGGAAATCATCTTGTTCAACATAGCGACAACGTTTTCCGCGCTCATCTTGTCGCTCATCTTGGTAAAGCCAACGATGTCCGTAAAGAGCACGGTCGCGTTCGGGTACTTCTTTGCAATAGTCCGCCCGGGATGCTCGGTGAGCTCAGCGGCTATGTTTGCGGGAAGGATATTCAGCAGAAGATTTTCCGCCTTTTCGTTTGCAATGCGCAGCTCGTAAGTCCGCTCATCAACCTCCTGTTCAAGCTTTTTCTGATAGCGCTGCATCGCGCGGATTTTGTGCAGAATCAAGAGCGCAATTATCAGCACAAACGCAGCACCAACCAACGCCCAGAACCATTCAAGCTCCCAGAGGTACGGCTCTTTGATGACCGCAATAGGCTCAATCGCCTCGCCCGAAATGCCGTCGCTGTTCTGGGACATCACTGTAAATTTATAGCTGCCATGCTTTAAGTTCGTGTAAGAAACAATGCGCTGCAGGGACCAATCGGAGTAATCATCCTCAAAGCCTTCCAGCTTGAACTTAAAGCGAATGTTTTCAGATGATATGAAGCTCAGCCCCGTATATTTTATGGAAAGGCGCTTTGCCCCTGCGGGAATGACGATTTTTTCCCCATGGTAGTCATAATTTTCACTGTCAATAGAATAGCCCTGTATTTCAATCTTTGGCGCAATCCCGTTTTTGCCGGACTTCGCAGGGTCATAGATGGCAAAGCCGTCCACCAGCGCAAACCATACCCGCCCGCGGGAATCCACGGTGCCAAGAGAAACGCCCGTAACGCCGCTTGTCACAAGGCCATCAGAAGCCCCGTAATACTTTATGCCCAGACTGTCATGGCTGCCATCCGCTACGGCAAGCACATCGGCAAGCTTTACAGAGAAAATCCCCGCATTCGTGGTCATCCACGCGGTCTGCGTGTAATCGGTAAGGATTTGGAAGATGCTGTCCCCCGCAAGACCGACCGCAGAATCAAAGGTAAAAAATGAATCTTTTTCTTCGATATACTTGGAAAGCCCCAGCGCCGTTGCAATCCAGATATCCTTTCCGATGGCGCTGATTTTGAAGATAACGCTGCCGGAAAGCCCTTCATCCATGCCGTAGTGCCTTACAATCTTTCTGTCTTTGAGGATGTACACACCGCCGCCATTTGTGCCGATCCATATCTGCCCGTCTTTATCCTCGTGAAGGCACATGATGTATTCATTTTCAAAACCGTCTGCCCTTGCAAGCGTTATGATTTCCCCGTCCTCATGCTTCAGAATGCACAGGCCGTGCGTGGTTCCCGCATAGTAGTCTCCGTTTTTTGCCTTGATTGCAACGCGGCACTTCCGCTGGGCAAAACCGTTTCCCTCCGCCCAGACCTTGATTTTATCATCAGCCGTGACAAGGACCTGTGGAATCTTATCAGAATACGAGGATATGAGCAGTTCGCCTTCATCCGTAATGCCGACATGGCGCACACGCGCACCCTGCAGCGCTTCGGTGATGGCATTTTCCACAAACTGATTTTCTTTGTAGGCGTGAAGTCCGTCATCAGCGGCAATCCACGTGAGCCCCCGCCTCTTGTCTTCGCAGATTGCGTTCACGGTAACAGCCATCTGCACCGTGCGGAATTTGCCGTCGCTTAGCTTTTCAAGCCCGCCCCGATTATAGGGAATCCAGAAATTGCCCTCGTTGTCCTCAAGAACCTCGTTCACTCCGTTATCGGGGCTGCCCGTATTTTTATCATAGTAGGCAAACATCCCGTCGTGCAAAATGGTAAGGCCTCCATCTGTGGAAAACCAGATATTGCCCTTGGAGTCCTGCGAAATCCTGTCAACCGCGGTGCCGTCAATGCGTTCGTGGGAAATGTCAAAGACGCTTTCTTCCCCGTCCTTGATTCTGACCGCATAATATGGATCGACGCCAAACCAAAATGCGCCGCTCCTGTCCTGCAGGATGCCCCGCACGGCAGGATTTTCAATTTTTGTGATGCCCCTGTAGCGCTCGAATTTTCCTCCGCTATACAGGAAAAGCTCGTTCTCGCTGCCTGTTGTCACCCAGATTCTGCCGGCGCTGTCGCAGAGCATTTTGACCACGGAGATTTTATCTGCACCAAGTCCTGCAAGACCGTCAGGGAAGACGAGCCTGCCTTCGGGCGTGAGGTAACGAATACCGGAGTTGGTGCCAAACCAGATGTTGCCATCCTTGTCCTCGCATATCGCAACGATGTTGTTGTTCGGAAGCCCGTTATCCACGGTATATCTGACAAGGCTGCCGTCCGACTTTATGCAGGTAACGCCTTCCTCGTTGTGTCCCACCCACAGGTTTCCCTTTGAATCAGAAAGAAGAGCGCGTACAGAGGAAAAATCATACTTGCTGTCAACATTGCGGTTAAAGACTACGAATTCCACTCCGTCAAATCGCACAAGGCCGCCATACGTGCCGATCCACAG
>CAKZZK010000108.1 GCA_937885235.1 uncultured Treponema sp. | reverse complement strand
GTCCTCTTCCATGGGATTAAGACTCCTCCTTCCAGCTGCCTTCGGAGATGGCATAAATCCTCGTGCCCGCGTGACGGTAGCGGAGGTACGGCTCTTCGGGCAGAAAGGTGCAGAAAAGCTGGTCGTAAGCGGGCAGGGCGGCAGTGACCCGCTGCCTTTTTTCGGGGTCAAGCTCAAGCAGCACATCGTCCATCAGCAGGACGGGCTTCTTCCCCGTCACGTTCGTGTAAAACACCGCCTGAGCCGTGCGGAGCGCGAGCGCCACAAGCCGCCGCTGTCCTGTGGAGGCAGTAGAGACAAATTCCTCCCCGCCGCGCATAAAGCCGATGCGGTCCCGATGCGGTCCCGAAAGCGTGGTCCCCATGGCCCGCTCAGCCTGCCGCCTTTCCCGCAGGTGGGCAAGCACCTCATCGGACTGAAAAGACTTCCAGGACGCACTGTACGCTATGGACACCCCCGCTATGCCCGACACTTCCTCGTAAAGCTTTCCGAAAATCTGGTTGAACATAAAGATGGCATCCTTGCGCTTCTTCTGGATTTCAAGCCCGTTCTGCACAAGCTGCAGGTCATAGGTGTCCACAAGGGAGTATTTTCCTTCTTTAAAGCAGAGGTTCCTGCTTTTGAGCACCCGCTTGTAGCGGCGGCACACGTCTATGTAAAGCAGGTCATACATGCTCAGGGACTGGTCTATGAAAAAACGCCGCCTTTCGGGAGAACCGACGGCAAAATCAAGGTCATCGTGATTGTAGAGCACGCAGGGCATGGTGTTCACCAGCTCCTTCCTGTCGCGGATTATCTTGCCGTCCTTCTCCATCTTCTTGCTGCCGTTTTCGTAGATGATGGACGTAGTGTGGCTGTCCCCGTTCTCGCCGCGGAAGAGGGCTCTCACGCTCATAGCCTTTTCGCCCTTCTTTATCATCTCCCCCTCGGTGTGGGTGCGGAACGAGGAACCGTAGGAGGCATAGTAAAGCGCCTCCAGCATATTGCTCTTACCCTGCCCGTTTTCCCCCGTAAAGTAGACTTCGGGGGCAAGCAGGTCTATGGTCTTGTTTTCGAGATTTCTGAAATTGACGGGGGAAAGAGAGCAGAAGGGCACAGCCGCTATTCTTTCTGCATAGGCATAATGATGTGGAAATAGTCCGATGCCGGTTCCGAACGCATGGTGACGGCTTTCATATCCGCAGTGAACTCAAAGCAGATCCTCTCGCTGTCCATCACGCGCAGGGGTTCCTCTATATAGCGGTAGTTAAAGGCGATGGCTTCCTCGTCATCGGCAAACTCGCAGGGGATTTCCTCGTCGGCGCTGCCCATATCCACCTGATGGGAGGTGATTTTGAGCGTTCCCGGCATTATGTTGAAGTAGATGCGCCCCGCCTTCTTGTCTACCATGAGGGCGACACGTTTTAAGGAACTCACAAGGTCTGCCTTGTCCACCTGGAAGCTGTGCTCCTGCTTTGCGGGGATGACGCGCTCGTAATTGGGGAACTGCCCTTCGAGCAGTACCGAGGTAAACTTATAGTTGCCGAACTTGAAGAAAATCATCTTGTCCACGATGGCAAGGAAGAGATTTCCCTCTTCCGGCGCATGTTTTAAGATTATGCCCAGTATCTTTGGATGCACGATGGCAGAAGGAAAGTCCGGCACACCGGCAAGAAGCGGCTTTGAAATGAAGCTCAACCTGCGTCCGTCCGTTGCGACGAGGTTCAAGGCATCGTCCTTCTTTTCAAAATAAACTCCGTTCATAAAATAGCGGGTCTCATCTTCGCTGACGGCAAAGATGGTCTTGGCAATCATCTGCTTAAGGTCTTTTGAAGGAAGCTCAAAGTAGGGAGCATCCTCTGAGGCGTTCACCTCGGGGAATTTTTCCTGCGACATGCTGCGCATCTGGAACTTTATCTTCTTATTGATGGGCTTGATGAGCACGGTGATTGCCTGCTCGTCTCCGTTTTCCGTCTTCTGGTTGAATTCAATCTCGCCCGGAGGAAGGGAGGTGAGGATTCCCATAAATTTATCACAGTATACCGTCGTCGTACCGTCTTCAAGCACCTGGACAGGTATCTGCGTTTCAAAATTTACCTTGATGTCCGTCGCCTTGATGGTCAGGGAATTATCCTGTGCTGAAAGGGAAACGTTGGAGAGTATGGATCCTGCGTTCTTCGTAGAAATAATTTCCTGTGCAATGGCAATTTCGTTTATCATTGCATCTCTGTCGAAGGTAAACTTCATATATATCTCCTTGGCGCAGGGCTCCTTTTCCTCTTTGTTAAATTTATAAATTTATAAATTTTAATAATAGTAGTAATAAGCCCTGTGAATTTCTGGAAAAGTGCGCTATCTGCTTGCAGCAGAACGCTTTGCAAAGTGCAAAAAGGGGGATCCTGAACTCACAGCTTTCACACTTTTACACTTCGCTCAGGCTTTTCCAAGACTTTTACACAGCATTGTAGCATATTCTAAACACATTGTCTATTTCTATTTTTGAAACTTGACAGATTGGCTCCCTTGACACGGCGAAAGCCTGTATTATAGAATGTTTTATAGTAGATTTTGTAGCGGGAACTCAGACAATCCCCTCAACGCTTACCACCGCGATGGCAAAGACACTCACGATTGAAGGCGCTGACAGTACGGCAGCGTTTGAAGGGAATGCCAGTGGAGGTAGCAGTGCGTTTAGCATTGAAACTGCCGTTCCCATTACTGTTAAAAACCTGACGATTACAAAAGGCTCAGCCGGCATCAGTATGAATGCGGCGGGCGGAGAACTGACGCTTGGAACCGGTGCGCTTGTGAAGGAGAATACGGTTTCTGCGGGAGCATCAGGAGATGGACCGGGTATACACGTTTACAGTGGTTCTCTTACACTGCAGGGGAGTGCAGAAATATCCGGTAAAATATATCTGCGTGCTAACCCAAAAAAGCCCATAACAATTGGCGGAGTACTCACAAAATACAATGCCTCGAATAAAATAACTATCTGTTTGGAGAATTCTGGTTCTTCAGATGCTACTAGCTGGCAGACGGGAGATCAAGTTATTACGGGTGAAGCTGATATCATTAACAGTGAATGGGGAAAATTCTCTGTATCGGTTATCTCTACATCGGGTGGCGAAAGTAGTTTTAGTATTAATGCTACTGGCAAAATGAATTGATTTGATGTATGCATAAAGGCGCGGAACGGAAAAACAGAAAAGACCGCATTGCTCGCTCGCAGAACGAAAGCCGCGATCTTTACGTTTCTTCTTATGCTTCAAATTTTTCCCTTGACAGACCGTCGATAAACCCATATAGTAAAAAACAGGGAAAGCCCAGTACAAGTGGCTGTCTCCCTAGCGAGTATAAAAGCCCGTCCGAGAGTTGGTCACTATGGGGCGGGCTTGCTTTTTTACCCCGCGATATGCACTCACACCGCAGTCCTGTTCCATTATTTCTTATAATCCTTAATCTCCTTCACCAACGCCTGCACCTGCGCATCAAAGTTTGAATCCATCTTAATCTGATCTTCCACTTTCTTGCAGCTGTGCATAATGGAAGTGTGGTCGCGCCCCCCAAATTCATACCCGAGGTCAGGATAAGAGATGTCCAGCAAATTCCTTGCAATATAGCAGGCAACCTGCCGAGGCACGACGACGCGCTTGTTCCGCTTGATGCTCTTCATATCATTTAAAGAAACATTATAGCGGTTCGCCACCACCTTCTGGATGATTTCCACCGTGATGCTCCCGTTCGCCGGCTGGCTGAAGCTGTCGCGCAGCTCCTTCTGGGCTATGTCTATGGTGAGCGGCTTCTGCACCAGCTCCGCATAGCCGAGCATCTTGTTCAGGCACTGTTCAAGGTCGCGCACATTGGTCTGCATGTTCTTCGCTATGTAGTCCACGACATCCGGCGGAATGTGCTTGTCCAGAATGGCAAGCTTCTTCTGCAGAATAGCGCGGCGGGTTTCATAGTCCGGCGGCTGCAGGTCTATGGCGGTGCCCCAGTTAAAGCGGGTGGCAAGCCGCTCCTCTATGCCTTTGAGCTCCGGAATGGGACGGTCGCAGGTAAAGACCATCTGCGCTTTCTTTGAACGCAGGGCATCAAAAGTATGGAAAAGTTCCTCCTGAATGCCCTTCTTGTTGATAAGAAAGTGTATGTCGTCAAGCAAAAGCAGGTCAAGACCGCGGTACTTGTTCTTGAACTTGTCTATCTTCTGGGCGGCAAGCGAAGAGGTGAACTCATTGGTAAAGTTCTCTGCGCTGATGCAGCATATCTTTGCTTCATCGCCCTTGTTCTTGTACACCTGATTTCCTATGGACTGCATGAGGTGGGTCTTTCCCAGCCCTACGCCTCCGTAGAGGATGAGGGGATTGTACCTGTCATTCTGACCGGGATTGTTTGCCACCGCGAGGGAAGCCTTGTAGGCAAAATCAGAATTGTCCCCGGGAACGAAGGTTTCAAATATGTATTTTTCAAGCAGCTGGGGATGCTTGCGGACTGAAACCGTTTTCTGAGGATTTTCTTCCGTCCGGGAGGCGGATGCACGGGGTTCTTCCCTGTCCTGCTTTTCATCGCTTTCCGTCTGAAGCGGAACAGCTTTGGGAGCAGGCGGGGAGGCGGGAGCGACGGGCTTGTTGCTTGCCACATGGCTTATGGGAATGTCCTGCCCGAGCAGATTTTTTATTCTTTCTTCTATAATGGCTATATAGCCGTGCTGAGTCATATATGCCCAGAAAAAGTCCGACGGCACCGACACGGTGATGGATGAAGGCGTATCTTCCAGATATTCAATGCGCTTTATCCACATGGAATAATCGTTTTCCTGCCCCTTCTGCCTGAATTCTTCTTCAATCTGCCTGAGTGCCTCGTCAAAAAAGGCACGGTAATTCTGTGCTCCCATGATGCTTTCATAATACACGCTAATCGCATTTATGGCAATCAGTTTTCCACAGTGTTTCCACACGGGGGATTTAAAAACAATTACGGGAAGGACGTTTCCGTACCTTCCCGCATATCGAATAGTTTAATTCAGTTTACAGATGTATTCATCTCCTATCGCACTGCCGGTTGAGTTATCTTTGAATTTATCATCCCATGTTCCGTTATACCAGTCAAGCACATAATAGTATGAAGAAGTTCCTGATGATGTTGATGACCAGTAAGAAAAAGTTGTTGCCAATCCAAATGCGGCTCCGTCTGAAGAATAAATTCCTAGCCATGAGTCTTTCTGGTCATAGATTGCCTGCAGCTCATCTTTGGTGGGGAGACGGAAATTTGTTTCACTTGCCCAAGCTATGCCCGTTGCGCTGTCTGCCGAAGCCTTGCATGCGTCCCATGTTGCGGAATTAGATTGATTTTTACCTTGCTGTATTGCATAGAGCTGAGAGCCTACTTTGAGGGCAGCATAACGGATGCCCATAGTCTGGTCAAGATCTTTGTTGTAATCACTCCTCGTGATATAGCCGCCTGTGCTCAGCACGATGTCTCCCGTTTTCATTCCGGACAAATCATAGTCGCCCTCCGTGAGGGGAATTTCCATAGAGCCTTCTTCGGTGCTGAGCGTAGTGCTTTCGGTTCCCGTCCATTTTTTGTGGTAGCGGTTATGCACAATTGCAACGGCGGTGACTTCGCCAACAGGAACATCCATGAAGCTTATTGAAGCGCTTGTGCTTTCAGGGGGAAGCGCTATACTGTTTGTTTCTTCATAGTTTGTGCCTTTGAGTGTGACGGATACGAGGTACATATCGTCACTGCCAATCGCGCTTCTTGCTGCACGTGCGGAAAACGATGCACTCCGTCCCGTCCTTCCCGTGCTGTTCATTTTTATCGAAATACTTGGCTCACTCGCAACAGGGCTGACTGCATCATCACTGCTATCGTTCACTCCTGATGAACAGGAAATAATTGCAAGAGAAACTAAAATAACATTAAAAATAGAAAAGCATTTTGATTTCATATCATATCCTCCGTAATATTGCTTTTATACACAACATTCTAGCACATATCTCCTGCGCCTTCAAGCTGGCATCTGGAATTGCAATGGCGGCAACGTTTACAAATTACCCTGCATTGTAAAAAGCTTTGTACTATATGTTAGCGATGTTGATGCCTTCGCTCTGCCCCTTTACCACAGCCATCTGTTCTGGAGTAAAGTGAAAGAAGTCCTGCACCCGCTCTTCGGACATAATGCCCTGCCTGAGCAACTGGATAGCGGTTTCAATGCGTCCCTCAGTACGTCCTGTTTTTAAAGCGTCTTCGCGCTCTTCTTTTACCAATTCTTCTACTATATAGCTCATCTTTTCCACCTTGTCGTCGTCTGTCTTTATCATTTTGGCTCTGGCAGCCAGAATGCCGTTTTTCATTTCCGCTGTATTTCTGCACGCAAAGTCGTGCATAAGGGTGCCGATGGGGTCATTGCCGCGGTAGTGGTTATTCACATAGACGATATGTGCCATATCGCCAAATGGATTGTCGGTCTCTGCAACAATGCGGTCTATGTGGTATACCGCCTTGTCCGCGCCAAGCACGTCATTTTCTGTGATGAAGATGACGTAGGTTTCCGGCAGCTTCTCTGTGTCCTGCCCTGTCTTCAGGTGCCGCGTGTCCAGCAGGGCGCTATTGAAGCGCGCCCGCTTTGCCCCTGCGCCCTTGTCTGCCCTCTGTATTTCGATATCGTACAGCTTTCCCTCTGTATCCGTCGCCTTTACGTCCAGTCTGCCGCTCCGCCCGTAGAGGTTTCCCAGATTGTACTGGCTCTGCACTTCGGTTACGCGCAGGTCTGGCTTGTCCAAGATAATCTGCAAGACATAGGCGGTACACTCTGGCTCATTATCAAAGAAGACTGTCATAAACTCATCGTCCATCAGGCAGAACTGCTGTATTTTGCTGTAGTATTTAACTCTCTTCTCTGTGTTCATAGTGTCATTATAGCACATATCTCCTGCGCCCTCAAGCTGGCATCTGGAATTGTCGCGAGGTAGCATTTTCTAAAACGAAACGTTTTAAAGCCTGTGACAGGATGTCTTTCGCAGCAGTGTGGACGGCGCTCCCACGGAAATTAGACACAGACATGAGGCTTAAAATGTTTTCAACAAGTTGATTTCCGTGCCGTTCCACACAGAAGATTGACGAAAATGCAACAATGCCGTATAGTTAAAACAAGCGGGGACGCAGAGCGAATGAGCGACCGCCTCCGTTGAGTTTGGTTAGAAGCCCGCCGAAGTCTGGTTCACTTATGGGCGGGCTTTTTTTATGCTCTTTTCCTTATTTAATCAGGAAGGTGAGCACGTCTATAATCAAACTAGAAAGTGCCTAAAACATTTCGTTTTAAGCGCTAAAACAAAACGTTTTAAAGCCTAAGACAAAGTGTTTTACGTCCTAAAACACTTTGTTTTATGTCGTAAGACGGATATGGGCTAGCATACAGAGATTGCAGGATGCAGAGCTTCGTGCTATGATATGCACAGAGTGTAATGCTTTAAGAGAATATTTAGAAGAAAGGAGGAAGGGAGTCATGGACATATTCTGTGTGGGAGCGGGTTCACTTTTTTAAATCCCCCTGTTGACCAATTCTTGATAAATTTGCTATTATAACCCTTACTACACTAATAGAGGGGTTACTATATGTTACGCACATACCAGCCTAGCAAAGTAAAACGCAATAGAAAGTTTGGTTTCCGCGCCCGTATGAAGACTCGCGGCGGACGCCTCGTTCTCAAAAGGCGGCGCGCAAAGGGCCGCTGGAAGCTGACCGTTTCGGACGAGAAGAAGCCTTATGTAAGCGGAAAGTGCCAGACGGACAAGATGTAAGGATTGCAGGGAGCTTTCTTGAAGACAGGGCGTTTTAGGCGGGAAGAGCACATAAAACGCCCCGCCGACATACAGAGACTGTTCAAGAACGGAAAGCGGGTGAGCGTGGCAGGCGCCAAGCTTTTTTATATGCCCAACGGGCAGGACAAGAACCACATTGCCTTTCCCCTCCCCCGCTCTTATGGAAACGCCGTGGAGCGCAACTGCTCCAGACGCTATAGCCGTGAGACATATCGTTTTTTTAAATCACGCCTGAACACCGGCTTTGACATGCTCCTGCTTGTCTACCCCGGAAATGACTCGTTCCACTCGCGGTGTGAGCAATTTAAGACACTATGCCAGAAAGCAGCTTTGTTAAGGGAGCAGGAAGGGCTGCCACAGCCTTCTTCTGCGCCCTGATACGCTTTTATCAGCGGTTTATCTCCCCGCTCTTTCCCCCATGCTGCCGCTACACGCCTACGTGTTCGCAGTATGCCATGGAGGCATTGCAGAGGCACGGGCCCGTAAAGGGGCTCTGCCTTGCCATGCTCAGGATACTGAGGTGCAATCCCTTCTTTAAGGGAGGCTATGACCCCGTGCCCTGAGGACCAATCTCATTACGTTTTTAAGGAACATACTTTTATGGATAAAAATACAATCTGGGCTATAATCCTCTGCGGCATAGTGCTGTTCGGGTATCTTGTCCTTGATTATGTCTACATCATGCCGCGCCAGCAGGCAGCCGCGGAACAGCAGCGGCAGGAACTTGCCCGTCAGGAAGAAGAGCAGGAACAGCGCAATGCCGAAGCACAGGCGCTCGTCTCTTCCCAGGAGAATTCCCTCTTTGCCGGAGAAGCAGAGAGCGCGGAGGCAGAGGTAGCTGAATACACGGTGAGCACGGCAAAGATAAAGGCGGTGCTCACAAACCGCGGCGGAGACATCGTAAGCCTGCAGCTGCGCGAGCATCTGGACAAGGATACGGGGCTCGGCGTGGAGATGGTTGACAACGTGACGAGCACAAACCGCGCCTTTTCGCTTTCCTTCGGCTCTTCGACGGGGGCGGCGGTGAACGACGTCTTCAACGTAAAGCGCATAGATGACTATACCATAGGTTTTTACAAGGATTTCTACCGCAAAGACGAGCTTGGCAGGCAGCATAAGTTCCGCCTCGGAAAGCTCTACAGCTTTAAGGAAAACGATTACGCCTTCCGCCTTTCCATAACGGTGAACGCGGGCGACGGCGAGGAGGACGTGCTCAATG
Source organism: uncultured Treponema sp. (assembly GCA_937885235.1). Lineage (GTDB taxonomy): Bacteria > Spirochaetota > Spirochaetia > Treponematales > Treponemataceae > Treponema_D. The sequence continues at coordinate 8,286 of CAKZZK010000108.1, read as the reverse complement.
TGGACGGCGCTGCCTACACCCTGCGCACTTCCCCGCAGATAGGCCCCCATTTTGACCGCAAGAACGACCGCTACGAGATGCGCCAGTTCCTCGCCTATGCGGGGAACAAGCGGGTGCAGACGAATTTCAGCGCCAAGCCGTACACCAGGGGCTATGACTGGGCAGGCGTGGGCGGCAAGTACTTTGCCGTGCTCGTCAAGCCGGCGGCTCCGGTGAATATGCTGCCGACGGTGAACTTTTCCAACGCGCAGGTTGACGGCTACGAGAACTCACAGGTATTCCTCACGCGCTCTGCGATTTCTTCGGGGAACATCACCGATGATTACTATGTCTACGTGGGGCCGCGGAGCGAGGTGGAGCTGATTAAATACAATTCCTCGGACAGGAACGGCTGGAACCTCGTCAACGCCCGCTTTAACGAGGCGCTCAACACGGGAAGCCTGCTTTCTCCTGTGGAGCGCGTGCTCAAGTGGGCTATGGAGATGATATACCGCGTGGTGCACAACTGGGGCGTGGCAATCATCATCCTGACGGTTATATTGAAGATAGTGCTCTTCCCGCTCAACAAGACGACGGCGATGGGCTCAATCAAGATGCAGCAGCTGCAGCCGCAGATGCAGGCTATTCAGGCAAAGTACAAGGACAATCCCAATCCGCAGAAGATGCAGGAAGAGACGGCAAAGCTTTACAAGCAGGCGGGCTACAATCCTGCCGCCGGCTGCCTTCCCATGATTTTGCAGATGGTGGTGCTCTTCGCCATGTACCGCGTGTTCAACAACTACTTTGAGTTCAGGGGTGCAAGCTTCGTCAAGGGCTGGATAGACGACCTTTCCGTGGGCGACACGCTCGTGAAGCTGAACTTCAACATTCCGTGGCTGGGGAGCACGCTGCGGCTTCTGCCCTTCATCTATACCGGCTCCCAGCTGCTCAACGGGCTTATCACGCAGTACGGCAACGCGGCGATGAACACGCAGTCACAGGCATCCATGAAGTTTATGATGTACGGTATGCCGCTTATGTTCTTCTTCCTCTTTTACAATGTACCGAGCGGACTTTTGCTTTACTGGACGGTGAGCAATGTCCTGCAGATAGGCCAGCAGCTCCTCATCAACCGCATGGTGAAGGCAAAGAAGGAAGAGCTTTCGAGCGCAAAGCCGGCAGTGGTTCACCCTGCCGCCTCCGGCAAGAAGGGCGGCAAAAAGAAGAAGAGAAGATAGCTCTTCGTTTTAATACAATTTTACATTAGACAAGAAGGAGTTTTTATATGGTATACGAATATGAAGGAAAGACAGAGAAAGAGGCTATAGAGAAAGCTGCCCAGGAGCTGGGGCTTGAAAAAGACCAGTTCGATGTTGAGATACTGGAGTCCCAGAAGGCATCCCTTTTCAAGAAGGGCTACGTGCGCATCTCTGTGCACCCCGTGGATTCCGAAGAGAACGTTGCGGGTGAGTTTGACGGCTCTGTGCCGAATGTGACGGAGCGCGCACAGAATCCCTCCCTCGTGGCAAATCCCATGCCGCAGAACGAGTTTGAGCAGAAGCTGATAGAGTTCGTGAAGACCATGATTTGCAAGATGGGCTACGATGTCACCGTGGAGGTGATGTTCCGCGAGGACAAGAAGATGGGCATAAAGCTCACCAGTTCCGCCTCGCCCATACTGATTGGACGCAAGGGAAAGAACCTTGATGCCATGCAGCTGCTCGCAAACGTCTACGCGGGGCATCTGGGGCGCGAGGATATCCGCATCATCCTTGACAGCGAGAACTACCGCATCCGCCGCGAGGAAACTTTGGTGCGCCTTGCCTACGTGACGGCTGACAAGGTGCGCCACACGCACAGTTCCACGCTGCTTGAGCCGATGAATCCCTACGAGAGGCGGCTTATCCACACCACTTTAAATGATATCGCAGATATTGAAACTAAAAGCGAGGGAGATGGTTTATATAAGCAGGTGCGGGTCATCTACAGAGGCGCGCGCTGAGTATATTTTCAGGAGGTCTGCCCATGAAATGCAGCCTTATTGCCAGATGTGCCATCATTGCCTCCGCCCTCATCATGGCGGGGAGCAGCGCTTTTGCGCTTGAAGGTTCCGCCATCTTTGGTGCGGAAACATATAAAGAGCTGAAGGAAAAGGGAAGCATAGAGAGAAGCTTCTATATGAAGGATGATGCCGTGCTTTCCCTCTATCCCGACACTCCGGCGGGGCGGCGCGCTGCCGCGTCCTGGACCAACACGGAGGAAAAGCCCGTCTTTCTGGTGGAGACGCTGTACCTTATCCCCAAGGAGGAGCTTGGCTCAGGGCAGCCGTCGAAGACTACGATTGAGTACGCAAGCAAGATAATCCGCTCGGTGAGCAAGATGCAGGGAATGCGCTACTATTCCACCAGCCACAAGCAGGAGGAAGTGCTCTACAAGGAAGCCCACCTCATCGCAGGTCCCAATGACTTTACGCGCGTTGAGGACAACACTGCGGGCAGCGCTGACGGCAAGACCGTCTACTGTGTGCTGCATGACAATTCCTTCGGCAAGGCGTCTTACAAGCTCGATTATTTTGAGCGTCCCGACGAAGTGAGCGGCACCTTTGAAAACCTCGGTCCCCTCAAGGTGGGACCCATCAAGGCAATCACCCCGGGGAACCTCATCATAAGCCTCGTCATAAGCGACTGCGGGGACGATATGGCTGTGTACCTGGTGACGCAGGCAAAGTTCCCGTCCCTCAAGATGTTCGAGAAGTTGATGTATAATTCGTTCAGCACCCGTCTGACGGCAATTTTCAACTGGTTCTGCAATCAGTTTTAAGGAGTTACTAATATGAAGAAAATATTGGGGGCGTTGCTTTTGGGCTGCGTCCTGTTAAGCAGCGGAGGATGTAAACCTATGGACAGTTCTAAGGTTTTGAAGGGAAAGGAGGGCGTGTTTGCCCAGATAAGCACCACGCGGGGAGAAATCTTCGTGGAGCTTTACTACAAGCAGACACCCCTCACCGTCACCAATTTCGTCGGCCTTGCCGAGGGCACGCTCGATGCGGCGCGCGGCAAGAAGTTCTACAACGGGCTTAAGTTTCACCGCGTCATTGAGAAATTCATGATTCAGGGCGGAGACCCGCGCGGCAACGGTACGGGAGGCCCCGGCTACCAGTTTGCCGATGAGTTTGTGGATTCCCTCAAGTTCACGGGTCCCGGCGTGCTTGCCATGGCAAATGCGGGTCCGGGAACAAACGGCAGCCAGTTCTTTATCACCCATGTGGAAACGCCGTGGCTCAACGGGCACCACACGATTTTCGGGCACGTCGTTGACAAGGACAGCCAGAAGGTGGTGGACTCCGTAAAGCAGGGCGACATCATCAAGAGCATCACCATCCACAGGCTCGGCGATGAGGCAAAGGCATTCACCGCTACGCAGGCTGACTTTAACCGCCTGAGCAAGAGCGTTGCGGAAAAGGCAGAGGCAGATGCCCGTGCTGCCCGCGAGGCAAAGCGCAAGGAGAACGAGCAGAAGCTTGCCTCCCAGATTGCCATCATCGAAAAGAACTATCCCGGCTACGAGAAGGACGAGAACGGCATCTACTACAAGGTAGAGAAAGCGGGTTCCGGCGCAAAGTGCGGCTCCGGTCGCAACGTCGCCACGGAGTACAAGGGCATGCTGCTTGACGGCACTGTCTTTGACGAGTCGGCTGGCCGCGGTGCGCTCGAGTTCACTACCGGCGCGGGGCAGATGATTCCGGGCTATGACGCGCAGGTGCAGGATATGCAGGTGGGCGAAAAGCGCACCGTCATTCTGCCGCCTGATATGGCGTATGGCGACAGGGCTGTGGGCGACATCATTCCCGCAAACTCCTTCCTCATCTTTGAGATAGAGCTTCTGTCCGCAAACTAGGCTTTTGCCATGCTGAGCCGCCGCTTGAAGCTACAGAAATTAGATGACTTCTTTACCGCCCGAAGCGCGAGGAACGAGGCTTCGGCGGGGGAAGGCGTCTATTTTTGCCGGATAAGCGGTTGCAGCGCGGACGTGATGGCCTTTCTTTGCCGCTATTACGAGGCGGCGGGAAAGGCGGGACTGGTGCTGGAAGGTCCCCTCGGCAATCCCGACAGGAACAGCATTGGCTATTACGAAGAAGTGCTCGGCACTGCGTTTTCGCTTGATGAAGGATATATCTCTTCAAGCCTTGAGCGCTGGCTTCCCCGCATGGGAGCGGAGGGGCGGCGCAGGCTGGCGGGAGCCTTGTATAAGAGCCTGATTTCCCTCCGCCAGTCGGGGAAGAACGAAAGCGTTGTCAAAAACTGTTTTGTCAAATATATGTGCTGGCTCTATTTTAAGTTTTCCCGCGTCTCTGCCCTTTTGGGGAAAGCTGAGCCGCCGAAAATCCTCTACGGGGATGGCGGGGAGCTGGGGCGCTACGAGCTTTCCTTTTTATCTTTGCTTTCACAGTCAGGCGCGGACATCGTATTGCTTTTATATGGCGGTAGCGGCGGTCCCAATGGAGAAGAACGTTACAAAAAGCTTGACCCTGACTCCTCTCTTTCAGAGCCATTTGCGGATTCCCGCCTTGAAGCTTTTCCCCCTGATTTTTCCCTGAAAAAGATTGCAGAGGACGTGCAGGACTCCCTCCTGCGGCAGAAGCTCTACAGCTCAGCTTGCCTCCCTGCTCCGTTGCGCGAAGCCTGCACGAATGCCTGGATAAATGGCGGCATACTCGGTGCCGTAAAGACTTCCCCTGCCCTGCGCGCGATGGAGGCGGAAGGAAAGTACTTCTACAACTGCTTCTGCCGGATAAGCGGCGCTGAGGACATAAAGGACTACGAAGCCTCCCTTTACCGGCTCCTTTTGAGCCTTGAAGAAAGCGGGAGAAAGCCCGTCATCGTGGAAGGGAGGATTCCGCCGCCAAGCCCGTCAGAAACAGCCTCCATCAAAAAGCCCGAAAAAGACGCAGGCATCATGCAGATGCTTTCTTCCTTAAGCTCTTCCATCCCGCTGATTGCCGGCGGGGAACTGGGCAGCCTTATGCACAAGGCGTTCATAGACCTGATGCTTGAGGAGGCTGACGGCGTGAACGGCGAAAAGGCACAGCCAAACAGGATTCTGAACACGGGCATCTATCTGCTCTGCTGCCTTATCCGCTACACCCCGCTTCTTTTTGCAAAGCGGGGGCAGCATGACGTAGGCTGCTTTATCCATCTGGGCGCGTGCCGGAGCCGCAACGAGGCGCTTTTTCTGCGGCTCTTGAAATGCCTCCCCGCCGATGTTCTGGTGCTTGTTCCCGACCTGAGCGAGCAGTGCCTGCTTTCTGATTCCCTTTTATACGAGGAGCACTACGCAGGGAGCCTTGCCGTGGCAAAGTTCCCCAGTCAGAGTGCCGACCTTCATGCGGGCACGACGGCGTACTATGCGGAGCGGGAGCTGGACACGCTTTTGTATCAGGATTCGGGCATGTACCGCAACAGGCAGTACGCCAAGGCGGAAAGCTTCGTGCTCAAGACCATGTACGAGGAAATCCCCATACTCTGGAAAGAGGAAGTGAACCTGCGCCCCCACTTTGCCACCCACGGGCAGGGCGTGACCATTCCCGTCATCTTTGCAAAGGTATCGGGCGTAAAGGACGGGAACGTTGCCGCCTATTGGAAGGGCATACGGGAGCTTTTGCAGGAAGAGTCCTTCCTTATCACGAAGTTTCCCTTTGTGGACCCCGCCGCGCCAAACCCCATGCGCCCTCATTGTGCTTCCTTCTTTCGGGGAGGCAGGCTGCTCAAGGATAAGGTCAGGAACCACAAGGATTACCCCTACGCATTCCTCCGCGGGGAGGTGCAGGAGCATATCCTTGACAAATTGCAGCTGCTCCTTGAGCTCGGCATTGTCAGGGGAACGGCAGACAGCGTGCGTGCTTTTACGGCGGCGGCAACGGTGCTCAATTTGAACAAGGAGCTTTTAAAGCTTTTGCAGAACTTTGACTTTACAAAGAAGAACCCCAAGCTGCTCTGCGTCATCACGGACGAGTCCATGATGGGCTTTGAGGATGCCGTCCTCTTTGCCTTCCTGAGCCTTGCCGGTTTTGACATCGTGTGCTTTGTGCCCACCGGTTACGAGATATGCGGGCAGCATTTTGCGCGGAATATGATGGAGGAGCATCAGATAGGGGGCTATATCTATGATATGCAGCTTCCCGATTTGAAGATTGCTCCTGCAAAACAAAAGCAGGGACGGAGGTCTCTGCACGATATATTTTTTAAGCGAGGATAGACTATGGGACTTGATTTCAGCAAAGTGGCGCAGTCAGCTGTACAGCCTGCGCAGTCAGCGGCACAGCCGGTACCGCAGAACGAGCTGCAGGCGGTGGAAAAGTACGACATCGTTGCGGACAGGGAGCAGATGTCACAGCAGCTTGCCAATTCCGAAGAGATAGACAGGCTTGTGAGCGCCATCGACATCACGAACATGGACAGCATTGTGAGCTTCGGCGCGGATGCCGCGGGGGAAATCTCCAAGGCTTCCGACGTGGTGCTCAACAGCATGAACATCGCCCAGCTTGGCGGCTCAAGCGAAATGCTCAAGACGCTCGCAAACATCATGTCCAAGTTCGACATCAACGAGATAAAGGAAGACAAATCCTCCCTTTTCGGAAAGCTCTTCGGTAACGTAAAGAAGCAGCTTGACGCCATGCTCGCCAAGTACCACACGATGGGCGAAGAGGTGGACAAGGTCTACGTGCAGCTGCGCGGCTATGAGGAAGAGATAAAGGATTCAAACAAAAAGCTCGCCCAGCTCTTTGACGCAAACGTGGGCTACTACCACGAGCTGGTAAAGTACATACTCGCAGGGGAACAGGCATGCAAGGAGCTTGAAGCCCATATACAGCAGCGGCAGGACGATATGGCGCGCACCGGCGACAATGCCATCCAGTTTGAGCTTACGAGCCTGAACCAGTGCCTTACGATGCTCGAACAGCGCACGCAGGATTTGCGTATGGCGGAAAACGTCGCCATGCAGTCCATCCCCATGATAAAGACCATGGAGTTCAGCAATTACAACCTCGTACGCAAAATCAATTCCGCCTTCGTGGTGACGCTGCCCGTGTTCAAGCAGGCGCTTGCCCAGGCAATGCTCTTGAAGCGGCAGAAAATGCAGGCGGAAGCAATCTCCGAGCTTGACAAGAAGACAAACGAAATGCTCCTGAAAAACGCGCAGAACAACACGGACATCTCCAAGCTCACGATGAAGATGGCATCGGGAAGTTCTATTCAGATTGAGACGCTTGAAAATACCTGGCGCACGATAACGAGCGGCATAGACGAAACCCAGCGCATACAGGAAGAGGCAAAAAGGCAGCGCATAGACGACCAGAAGCGCCTTGAAGCCATCAAGGAAGATTTCAGGCGGCGTGCCCAGGCAGAAATACGGAAAGCATGAACAAAGCGTGTCTTTTTGCTGCCGTGCTTTGCTGCATGGCGGCCTTTTCCCTGTCCGCAGAGAGCGCAAGGCAAAAGACGGTGCGCGTAGGCTATTATGAAAACGAAGTCTTTCAGGAAGGCGCTGAATATGGCGCCGTAAAGAGGGGCTATGCCTAACATCATCAACTTAAGGACTGCTGTTTAAAATTTTCGAAATCCAGTAGAATTTTCACATAGGTGGGAATTCCATGGGGAAACATGAAGAGCGATACAGTGAGCTGCATTCGTTCCAAGACGGTGAGCAAATTGCAAGCATTGCAAGGGGAAAGAACAAAAACGCATTCACAAGGGTGCGGAAAATGCCAGTCCGTGATATAATCACGAGCATCATGACACGGAAAGGACTGACCGCGGCGATGGAAATAAGGAATTTCCTGAAAGCCAGCGGATTAGAAGCAATATCAAAATGGGCATGGCTAAAGGCAAGGCTGAACCTCAATCCCGGCGTGTTCAGCTTCATGAACGACAGGTACATGAAATCCTTCTACGCCTCGGTGGACGAGGTGAGGACATGGAACGGCTACATCGTGCTGGCAATAGACGGGAGCAGGGCAGAAATTCCGAACTCAGCCGAGAACCGGAAGACTTACGGCACGATGGGGAACGATGGCGAATCTGCCCCCGCAAGATGCCTTATAAGCGGACTGTTCGACGTGCTCAACGACTTCTTCATAGACCTCCAGATATGCACGGTGAAGAAAAGCGAGATTCAGGCGGCGGAAGAAAACGTGAAGGCGCTGGAAAGAATCGGAATAAGGCAGAAGGCACTGATAATTTTTGACCGTGGGTATCCATCGCTTGAGCTCCTTAATTACCTTGAGGAGCACGGAATTGCTTACATCAT
>CAKZZK010000107.1 GCA_937885235.1 uncultured Treponema sp. | reverse complement strand
TCGACAAGGACGGCGCCGACCTGGGCTTTGTGGGCGAGGTGACGGAAGTGCACCCAGAGATAATCCAGTCCCTCCTGCAGCAGGGCTTTATCCCCGTTGTGTCCACCGTGGCGCTTGGCGAGGTGGGCGACTCCAGCCGCTATAACATCAATGCGGACACTGCCGCGGCAAAGATTGCTGTTGCTTTGGGTGCGGAGAAATTTGTGCAGCTGACCAATGTACCTGGCGTTCTCCGCGATGTGAATGATCCTACGTCCCTTGTGCAGCGCATCCACCTTGCCGACATTGACAAATTCATCGCTGACGGCACCATTGCGGGGGGCATGATTCCCAAAATAGAGTGCTGTATGCTTGCCCGCAAAGGTGGTGTTCCCCGCACGCACATCATAGACGGACGGGTGCCTCACTCGCTGCTCATCGAGATGTTCAGCGACAGGGGTATTGGAACGATGATTTATTAGGATGAGAATATGGGAAACAAACAGATACTGAATAATTATGGCTCCTTTGACGTCACCTTTAAGAGCGGCAACGGGGCTGTCCTGCGGGATATAAATGGAAAGAAATACATAGATTTTCTGGCAGGCATTGCCGTGAACTGCTTGGGGCACAACTACAAGCCGCTTGTAGAGGCCATTGAACGTCAGGCCCGCAAGCAGATACATGTCTGCAATTATTTTACGAGCGACACCGAAGTGGCTTATGCAAAGGAACTGCTGAATGCCACGGGCTTTGACGGCGTTTTCTTTGGCAACAGCGGTGCTGAGGCAAACGAGGCTGCCATCAAGCTTGCCCGCAAGTACGGCCAGCTCAACGGCGGCTACAAGCGCAAGGTAATTGTAACGCTTGAACGCTCCTTCCACGGGCGTACTCTAGCCACCCTTAAGGCGACGGGGCAGGAAAAGTTCCACCCCGAATGCTTTGAGCCGTACCCCGTCGGTTTCAAGACCATAAAAGCGAACGACTGGGATGCAATCAAGGATGCCTTTGACGACAGCACTGCCGCGCTGATGATGGAATGCGTGCAGGGTGAAGGGGGGGTGATACCCCTTGATGCCGAGTGGGCTCAGGCAGCAGCGACTGCCGCCCGCAATGCGGGAGCCATCGTGATTGCCGATGAAGTGCAGACCGGCATGGGCCGCACCGGCAGTCTGCTGGCGAGCGAGCAGCTCCAGTTCAATCCTGAAGTGGTGACGCTTGCAAAGGCTATTGCCGGCGGAGTCCCCATGGGGGCATGTCTCTTCCGCGGAAAGGCGCACAATGTCTTCGTCGCGGGGGATCACCAGTCTACCTTTGGCGGAAACCCGCTCGCCTGCGCGGCTGCCCGCGTGGTGCTCAGGACGCTCACCGCGCCTGATTTCCTTGGCCACGTGACGGAAAAGGGCGATTATATGCGCGAACAAATCCGCAGCTGGGGGCTGGCGGCAGTCAAAGAGGTTCGCGGACTGGGGCTCATGGTCGGCGTGCAGCTGGTGGACGAGAAAAATCCCGCCGAAGTGGAAAAAGAGTGCCTTGCAAAGGGCCTCTTGTTCTCCACTGCCGGTGAGCATACCCTGCGCCTTGTGCCGCCGCTCAATATACCCAAGAACCTCATAAATGACGGACTCGCTATCCTGCATTCGGTTCTTGCAAAATAATCAAGTCTTCTGTATCATTGAGGAATGCGAAAGCGACTTGTCCTTGTCATGTTTATTGCCGCGATTGCCGTACTGGCTTTTGTCGTGCTCAACAATCGCTATGGAGAGACCGTGCAGCGGCAGATAACCGCTTCACGGGTCGTTATCCCCCAGTCACAGACAGAGCTTTCCTCTTCCTCTGCGCGGACCTCCATAATGCGCGGGGACACGGTGGTTGAATCCCTCATTCCCCTCAAAGAAGATGAGTCTATACTCAACATCGTTGACCTCGATTTTGACGGTGACGGCTATGATGACCAGATCAACGCCGTCAAAGCGGCGGGCAGCCCCTACATACAGCTGCTCGTCGGTATGTATGATCCCGAAAGCAGGCAGTACGGGCGGAGCATTGAGCTTCCCACAAAAATCTCGCAGGTAAAGACATTTTCCTACACAGGCATTGATTTGATTGGCGACCACAGCCTTGCCTTGGTGTATCAGGGCTTTGGGCAGAATGGCAACGCCGTCTTTGAAGCATACCTCATCAAAAAGCAGGACGGCGCGTATTCGCTGAGCCAGATTGCGGACATAGAGGGCGAGGGGACGATATACATTGAACAGGAAGGGCGCGGTGAGTCCTATGAGCACAGCCTTGCCAAAGGGCAGAGCTATCCGGTGTGGATGTACAGCTCCGACCGTTCCCGACCCGAAAGCAGCGATCAGATACAGACTTGCTGGGAGTGGGATGCTTCCAGGCAGAAATATGTGCAGACCCGCAAGCTGCACATTGCGGGAAGCAACCTTGCCGCAAAGGACCTGGCAAGCATTCAGAACGGCACGGTGGAAACTTTTTCTGCTTTCTTAGACGGTCTCTGGTACAAGCTGAACGCTACCACGGGCGAATACCGCTACCTTTTCTTCAATGCCTCAGAGCAGCAGATTATCTTTCTTCTCGATGACGATGCGGAAGTGTATTCATGGGAAAATAACGTCCTCCAGTACCGCAGCATGCAGATTGCCAGCACTAATCTGGAGATAGAAACGCTCAGGCGGAAATTGAACGTTTCCCTTCTGGAGCTTGACAAGATCCGCGTCCTCATTCAGGATGACGTGCAGATGCTTATCAGCGAGGAGAATGTCTGGAACGGCGAGTATAAAAAGATGAAATTCTCCGACCTTTATGTTGAGCAGAACGAGGAAGATGCGCTCTCGCCGCCATATATTGTCAATCTTGAAGAGGGAGCGCCGTGGCTTGCAGGCGACGGCACCCGCATCGATTTTTCTGGCGGTACCTACACGGTGCAGGGCGGAATCGCCGCAGACACGGGAAATTACCTTGCCCTGCACATCAACAATCAGCCGCTTGTCCAGTTCCGTTCAGAGACGGACAGCCCCTTCTTTAACGGGACATACCTCGTGACCACGCTTTCTTCTACCGATGGCGAAATGCCGCTGGATAAAGAGCGGGTTATCTTGCAGCCCTACGTTGTGAGGGCTGACGAGATATATCCTGCCGAGGGGCGCCCTCTCATCCTTACTCGCAACGGCTGAGGTAGATCAGCTGGCTCTGAAAGTCTCCCCAGAGCCGGGGCAGAAGCAGCCCCGCGTTGCAGAGCGTCCTGCCTGTCCATATCCCCGCATCCCTTTTGCTGCCGAGGCTGTCTTCTATCTGCACGCGGTAGCGTGTTCCCTCTACAAGCCCCCTCAGTCGCAGGCTTCGGGAGTGGAAATTCGGGTGGTTGAGCACCTGCACGAGCGTTACCAGAGCCTGCAAGCCGTCTTTTGCCAGCACTTCCCATGCATCATAGTCTCTGTTCTCTCTGGCGGAAGCGAGGCGATAATAGTCTCCCGTCCGTATCAGCTCATTATGCTTTTTATAGAGGGCAATCTGTTCGGGGATGAGCTCTCGTTCCTGTGCCGTCAGCTTGGTGATGTCCAGCTCGTAGCCGAAGGTGCCCGCCAATGCCACGTAGCCGCGGGTGCGGAAGGGCGTAACCCGTCCGCAGGCGTGATTTGGGCAGACGGAGACATGCGCGCCCATAGAGGACAGCGGGTAAACCAGAGCCGTTCCCTCTTGGATTTCCAGCCGCTCGATGGCATCTGTATCATCAGAGCACCAGATTTGTGGGCTGTAGTAGAGCATTGCAGCATCATAGCGTGCGCCGCCTCCTGAGCAGTTTTCCAGAAGCAGCGAGGGGAATTCTTTCAGCAGCCGGTCCTGCAGGCTGTAGAGGCCGAGCACATAGCGGTGGTACAGTTCCCCCGCGCGTTCCGGTGGCAAAACCGCGCTGCCGAGGTCTGCAAGCTGCCTGTTCATATCCCATTTGACGTAGGCTATGTTTGCCCCGTGCAGTATGTCTGCCACCCGCGCGAATACATAGTCGCATATTTCTGGGCGGCTGAGGTCAAGCACGTACTGGCAGCGGCACAGCCCCGCCGTGCGATTGCGGACCGCCAGCGCCCAGTCGGGATGCTTTTTGTACAGCTCGCTGTCAGGAGAGATCATCTCCGGCTCGAACCAGATGCCGAATTTCATGCCAAGCTTATTCACCTCGTCCACAAGGTACTTTAAGCCGCCTTTAATCTTGCTTTCGTTTACAAACCAGTCGCCGAGAGAGCTTTCGTCGTTGCTGCGGTGCCCGAACCAGCCGTCGTCCATGACGAGCATCTCTATGCCGTCTTTGCGGGCCTCACGCGCAATGGCAAGCAGCTTGTCTGTGTCGAAGTCGAAATATGTTGCCTCCCAGTTGTTGATAAGTATGGGGCGCATAGAATCGCGGTATGTTCCGCGGATAAGGTGGCTGCGCCACAGGTCATGGAAGCTGTGCGCCATGCCGTTCAAGCCGTCTGCCGCATAGACGAGCACTGCCTCCGGCGTAGTGAAATCTTCTCCCGGTGCAAGATGCCAGCGAAAACCCTCGCTGTGGATGCCCGTCACGAGGCGCACGGAATCAAACTGGTTCAGCTCTGCCTGCGCAAGAAAGTTGCCGCTGTAGACCAGGCACTGACCGTAAACCTCCCCCGCGTCATAGTCCGCGTTGCGGGCGGCAAGCGCGCAGAAGTTCTGCTGCTGATGACTCGTTTCTCCCCGCAGGGATGCCGCCGCAAGCCTGCCGTGGAAGAGGGGAGTGCGGTCTATGTGCCGCTCCCGTGCCCAGCTGCCGTGCAGGGAGATGAAATCGAAATTCCTGTTGTCCATATCGAGGCAGGAGGAGTATGCCTTGCTGAGCGTAACAGCCTCTGTACCGCTGTTTTTGATATAGACGCTGCGTGCCACTGCGTCTATGCCTTTGAATATGCTGTAGAAAAGCGTCACTTCCAGATTGAGCACGCTGTCTGTGCAGTGCAGGAACAGCGTCATACTGTCGTCTTCGCTGCCCCAGGTGGCGGGCAATCCTTTGAGGGGCGGCTTTCCCCTTCGTATTTCGTGGGAAACATAGCGCAGCTGTGCGGCACTCTGTCCCAGCGAGTTTTCCACATTCAGGCAGCTTTCACGGAAGTCCCCTATGCCGCCCGTGGGATATTCAAAAGGAAAGGAATCGTAGAACGAAAGTCTGTCGCGATTGTTCTGTGACGGCACTTTTGGCATTTCATAAATACGCAGGAGGGCTGGCAGCTCGTCCTCCGTACCGAGCTTTTTGCCGTAATGAATGTGCCCGACGAAGTTTTCTTCATCCACGATGCCAATATAGTAGCCCGTGTGCTCTGTTTCAATCGCAAAACTGCGCGTCCGTTCGTTATACGTGATATTCATAGGATTTATTATATAGCTGAATATTCTGGCTGTCGAGGGGAGAGGTAAAGTCGCGCTTTCGCTATGCAAAACTTGCGAAATGCTTTATACTCTATTGCGTTATGAAAAAGACATTGTGTTTTATGGCAGCAGCTGTCCTGCTGACATTTTCAAGCTGCCAGAAACAGGAGCCTAAAGAGAATGTCTCTGTTTCTGAGCAGAAAGACCCTGTGGCAACAGATACTTCTTCCAGTGGGGAGAGTGTCAAGACTGAGACTGAGGAAAAGCAGGAAGTGCCGCTTACACAGCCTGTTTCGTATGAGGCTGAAGAGCTGGAAGAAGCGCTTCCCCGTCAGGGCTTTAGCACGACGGCACATCAAAAATTCCTGCAGGAACCATTTGCCTTCAGTGAGCTGCCTGACGGAAACATAGGCGAGGGAAGCACCGCTGTGGTGGGCAGCCGCGTCTGCAAGCTGTATCCGGCAGAAGCCTTTACCCTAAGCCACAGCAGTGTGCCTCATGAAATAAGCTATCAGGAAAGCACGAGCAGCGAGGGAAGCATAAAGGATGAAGCGAACATGGGCGGCGTAGCCCTTCCTTTTGCGTCCATTGTAAAGATTACCGGAGAGCGCCTGTGGAACAGCAATGCGCGCTATGAATACCTGATGGGGATGTTTGAGTTTGAGGATAACTGGAACTGGTTCTATCCCGTAGAATACGAAGGACAGACAGGCTATGTCTTTGGCGCCGACCTTTACGGACTGGGGCGGAGCAGCGAGGAAAACCGTGCCGCCGCCGCCTTATACCGCAGCGAAGGCAAACTGGACAAGTTTTATCCCATGACGGGGCTCAAGATGCTTGACAAGGATGTGGCAAAGAGCCTTGCCGCCAACAAGCTTGCCATTCAGGACACCCCCATTTTGGATGATGTATACCCGGATGATATGATCCGCGCCTATCAGGAGATTGAGAGCGACTATATCCCGCGCTTTATCACTACGGATCTTGCGGCGCACAGCCAGCACCTCATCTTTGACCGCCTTTTGCAGTATACCGAGGAAAATTTCTTTGCGCCCAAGCTGCTTTCCGTGACGGGCGACTTTATTTCCGCGCTTTCACGCAACTCGGATGCACAGGAAGATGTAAAGAAAAAGGCAATCCAGTATTTCCAAGTGGCGGAAGCCCTCTTAAAGGCTGCCCCTGAGAGGGTGAAGTCCGATGACGACTGGAGCAATACCGTGCGTTATGTTGACAAGGATGTGGATACCGTGCTTGCCGGCTATGACGAAGAGGTTCAGGCGGAAGTGCGCCATGTGCTCGCTGCGAGCGGAGAGCGCACTGTGCTTTTTAATTCCCAAGAGGATTTCTCCCAGTACAAGCCGCGCGGGCACTACACGAAGAACGGCGTTCTGAAAGCATATTTCCGCGCGGAGATGTGGTACGGGCGCATTCACTTTGTCATCGCCACTTCCGATGTGAATGTTTTCACTGACGCAGAGATGCGCGTTATGATGCCCGTCGCCATGTTCATCATCGACACGGTGAGAAAGAATCCCGAGCTGTATACCAAATGGGCAGAACTCTTTGACCCCATCACAAGTCTTATTGGCCTTTCAGATGATCTTGGCTTTGGCGATGTCCTGCCGCTGTGGAAGGCGCAAGGAGTTGAAAACTTCACCGCATGGGCTGGCAACGAGGACAACCTTGTGGCGTTCATAAAGCTTTGCCATGAAAAGCTGCGTCCCCCTGCCATACAGGGAAATACGCTCTATCATGGTGGGGCATCAGAGGGAAGCGACCCTGACGCACAGCGGCCGCCAATGGGCTGGCGTTTTCTGGGCCAGCGCTTTACCTTTGATTCGTTTATCCATGATTACGTAAAGGTGACACCTGCGAGAGCCGACTTGGTACCAGAAATGGCGAACGGGCTTGAAATCATGAAGGCGTTTGGCTCCCAGTCTGCTGAGAGCTTCCTCGCGGACAAGTATTACAAACAGTATCCTCTGCTCAAAAAACTGCTGAACGAGCTTGAACGCAGCTTTGCCGAGTATGGCGATGAGTTCTGGAACCAGACCTATTACAATCAGGTGCTCTATCAGATAAAGACGCAGGCCACCTTTGAGCAGGGAGCAGGCTTCTACTTTACGGAATCTCCCCTCTGGAACGTAAAGGCTCAGATTTCTGCGCACGGCACATGGGCTGAGCTTCGGCATGATACGATTCTATACGTAAAGCAGTCTTATGCTGAAAAGGGCGGTGGCGGCGACATGGATCCCACGTTCCGTACCCTGCCGCTTCCAAAACCTGTGCACTATGTGGAGCCAAATGTGCCGTTCTGGCAGGCATCGCTTGAGGGAATCAAAGGAATGCAAAAAACCTTCAAGACCTACAAGCTGCTTGACCGTGAAACAGAAAATGCGCTTGACAGGCTCTACGAAATCTATGAAAGGTGCCTCGCCATCGCCGTCAAGGAAGCTGCCGACGAGCCGATAAGCGATGAGGAAAACAGCTGGATACCGTCTATACCCAATATCCTGCAGTATCTGGTGCTTGTCCATTCAAGCGGCGATATCTGGGATGACAGCGACCAGTTCAAAATGGCGTGCATTGCGGATGTCTTTACCAATGCTGAAATTGGGCTGTGTCTGGAAACGGCCGTAGGCAGACCTTACTGCCTTTACGTTCCCCTCAACGACAGTCAGGGCGGCAAGCGCATTGCCGTGGGTTTTGGCTTTAGCTACTATGAGTTTGACCATTCCTTGGACCGCATGACAGACGAAGACTGGAAGAAGATTGTCTATGTGCCGGGCGCGAATCTTGGGGAGTATATACCGTTCTGGGAAAAGCCGTGGATACTCTCTGCCTCTACCGCTTCTAAGTGATGAAAAAACTCTTGCTTGCCGCCTGTGCGCTTTTTTGTTTTGCATCCTGCGGCAAAAATAGGGGGTGGAATGAATCCCCGCCTCCTGTAGCCTTGCTTATTGATACATGGGAAAGCCTTGGCGAGAAGGCTCCCGCCGTGCCTCAGCCGCCACGCGAAGCCCTACCGCCACAGGATGCAGAACCTTGGGCGGGAACCGTGAGCCACCATCTGCTGGCAGGGCAGCTCATTGACGACTGGTTCCGTGAGCTTCGTGACAGGAGGCTTTCGCACCCTGTCCAGACTTTCTTCATCATCAGCCCCTCCCACTATGGTTTTTCCACGCAGACATGGTCGCTTGCTGACTGTGCGTGGCGGATTGCGGGGGGACTGGTGTATACCGATGCAGACATAGAACATACCATTGCCGCTGCGCTGGGAGTGCCCTACGATGAGCAGGTTTTCCCCATTGAGCACGGGGTGAGCACGCTCATTCCCTACATTGCAAAGTATTTTCCTTCAGCAAAGGTCTGCGCCATCGCCGTTCACGGGGAGCCTCCCATGGACCAAGGCGCCGCGCAGCAGCTCTCCGATGCACTTTCTCCGTATTTTACAGAGGAGGGCAGGGGGAAAAACTTCCTGCTCATTTCCACAGACTTCTCTCATCACGGCGATAGTGCAGCCACCGCTTTTAAAGACGAGCGCAGCAGGATTTTTTTCCGTACCCCCACGAAGGGAAACTTTATCTTCTGCGGCTGCGATAACCGCCCGGGCATCTACGTTCTTTCTCACTGCTTGCAGCCCGCTGATACAGCTGCGGTTCTATACCACACAAATTCCTTTGAGCTTTCCGGCGGACAGGACGGAGACGACATCACAAGTTACTTTTTCACTTTCTTCTATTAGTAAGAGCTTGCACAGCCCCCCGCATTATGATATGATGAAATTCTCTATAACGAGATAAAACATGAAACAGAATGTCTACGATTACTCTTATCAGTTACGCAGGAAACGGGCAAAGCGGATCTCTTTTGCGGTGGGTTTGCTTGTTTCCGTATTTCTTATAATTTCGCTCTTTCTCAATTTTGTCCTTTTCCCTGTCCATGTTAAATCTGATTCAATGGAAAGCGATGTGGTGAAAGGCAGCGCCATCTTTGTAACGCCCCTGCTTCGGACACCGCGTCGGGGCGATATCTACTATATTTCCCGTCTGGATGGCTTAAAGAATTCTTATTATGAAACAGGGGTGAATGTTTTCTTCCAGTTCATCAGCGCGCAGAAATTCTACCCCTTTGGCTTTACAAGCAGGATGAGCGGGAACCCCTTCCTGCGCCGCGTCCTCGCACTCCCCGGTGATACCATCTACATGAAGGATTATATCCTCTATATAAAGCCGCAGGGCGAAAATCTCTTTCTGACGGAATTTGAGCTGGCTCACAAGCCATACAATCTCCATATTTACTCTGTCCCTGCTGAATGGCCCGATATAGGGGTGAGCGGAAACATCTCTGAACGTGTGCTTGGTCCAGGAGAATACTTTGTGCTTGCAGATAACCGCGTTGAATGCGCGGATTCCCGTGTGTGGGGGAGCATTCCGGCGGAACGGCTCAAGGGCAGGGTTTTGTTCACCTATTTCCCGCTCAACAAATTGCGGATATTTTGACATCGAAAAGCCTCTACGTCCACATACCGTTCTGCATAGCAAAATGCGATTACTGCGACTTCTTTAGCCGCGGTGGAAGCCATTCCGTGGGGGATGACTACGTGCGGGCGCTTGTACATGAGGCGGAATATTACGTACGGCACTATCAGATTGACTCTTTTAAGACGATTTATATAGGCGGGGGGACCCCAAGCCTGCTTTCTGCAAAGCAGATTGATTTTTTGCTCGGCGCTCTGCAAAACAAGCGGGGACGGGTGCAGGAAATCACCCATGAGGTGAATCCTGAGACGCTCGATCTTGAAAAACTTTACGCCGCAGAAGCAAACGGTGTCAGCCGCCTTTCGCTGGGCATTCAGAGCTTGAACAACGCTGCTCTTGCTTCTGTGCATCGTCATTGCTCTAGTGAGCGGTCTTTAGAAGCTCTTTCTATCATACAGTCCTGTTGGCATGGCGATTTAAACCTCGACGTGATAGCGGGACTCCCCGATCAGACTTCTCTCGCATTTCTCCATTCTTTAGAGCGCGTGCTCTCGTACCATCCAGACCACCTTTCCCTGTATACGCTGACCGTTGAAGACGGCACAGCCCTCGCGTCTCGCATAGACGAAGGCCTTTCTTGGAGCGCTGACAAGGCAGATGAAGAGTGGCTGCAAGGCAGGAATTTGCTTTTGCAGTGCGGTTACAGGCAGTACGAGGTGTCAAATTTTGCCATTCCCGGTCACGAAAGCAGGCATAATCTTGCCTACTGGCGGCAGGATGATTACATCGGCATAGGTGCGGGCGCAGTGGGCACCGTCTACGCTTTTGACGGTGGTACAGGCCTGCGCTGGACAAACACGACGAATATCGCTGCCTACACTGCTTTCTGGCAGGAAGAACGGCACGGTGCGCTGCCCCGCACGGAAGAGGAATTGCCTATTTCTATAGAAGAATTTGAATACTTTATGATGGGCCTCCGTATGCTTGAAGGAGTTGATTCCGCCACCTATCGCAGTCGTTATGCCTCTGTTTCCCCTTGGATGGGAGACATTGCCCGCCGTCTGGAGGTGGATGGAGGACTCTGGCAGCGCCTTCTTGCCGAAAAAAAGGCCTGCATCTCTGAAACAGAAAATGGCAAGCGCTATGCCCTCAGCATTGACGGGCTCCTGTTCCTGAACGATATACTCAGAAAGTTGTAAAAGCTCAGTTTTTTCTTACTGCACCCCTTGACGGAAGCTCAAAAAATAGTCATAATATAACCTACTTATTAATAAGGAGTTCCATTGTGCCTTGTGGAAAGAAAAGAAAACGCCAGAAGATGGCGACACATAAGCGTAAGAAGATGCTTAGACGGAATCGGCATAGGAGCAAGTAACAGTCATTCGGCTGTATTTGAACTTTTGCCTAAAAAGACCGCGGTTGTTCTCGGACGTACTGCGGTCTTTTTTTATATCAAATAACCCTCACGCGCAGGAGTTCCGCTGTGTTGCTTCAAACCATACAATCTCCGGCAGACCTTAAAAAACTGCCTGCATCAAAGCTTTCCGCTTTGGCAGAGGAGATTCGCCATAAAATTATAGAGGTTGTGGGAAAGAATGGCGGGCATCTCGCCAGTAATCTCGGTGTGGTTGAACTGACCATTGCGCTCCACCGTGTTTTTGACAGCCCGCAGGATGCCATTATCTGGGACGTAAGCCACCAGTCTTATCCGCACAAGCTGCTTACCGGACGCTATAAAGACTTCCCCAGCCTGCGTACCAAGGGCGGGCTTTCCGGCTTTACCAGAATTTCTGAAAGTCCCCACGATTATTTTGATGCAGGGCATTCGTCTTCCTCCATATCATCAGCGGTGGGGCTGCTTGCGGCGTGGAAGCTGCAAGCACGGCAGGACAAAGTGGTAGCGGTAATAGGTGACGGCGCGCTCACAGGCGGTATGGCTTATGAAGCGATGAGCCACGCGGGTCAGCTTGCGCAAGACCTGATAGTGATTGTAAATGACAACCAGATGTCCATCAGCCCCAATACGGGTTCCATTTCCCGCTATCTTTCATACCTCACAAGCAGTGCTCCCTACCAGCGCTTCCGTTATAAAATAGACAGGCTTGTTGACAGCATTCCCTATATAAATCGCCATCTTGGTAAATTTATCTACCGATTTAAGCGGGGCTTAAAAGGGCTTCTGCTGACGAACAACCTCTTTGTCGATCTAGGCTTTGAATATGTCGGCCCATTGAACGGACACAACATCGAGCAGATGGAAACCATGTTCCGCAGGGCAAAGAAGATCCACCGTCCGGTGGTGATCCACGTCGTCACAAAGAAGGGCAGGGGCTATAGTCCCGCGGAAAACGATCCTGCAACCTTCCACGGCGTCGGTCCCTTCAACATCAGCGATGGCGTGGTGGAAAAATATGATACATTGAGCTTTACAGAGGCATTCAGCGCAAAGATTGTAGAGCTTGCTGCCAAAAACAAAAAGATTGTCGCTGTGACAGCCGCAATGTCCAAGGGGACTGGCCTCGACTCGTTTTCCCGCCATTACAAGGACAGATTTTTTGATGTCGGGATTGCCGAAGAACACGCGGTTACCTTTGCGGGCGGGCTTGCGGCGG
>CAKZZK010000106.1 GCA_937885235.1 uncultured Treponema sp. | reverse complement strand
CGGGCTTCAGCATTGCAAAACATCTTGTACTCATAATTGAGTAAAAATAGCAGAAATCAATGCTTTAGGCAATACGCAGGGCTCACTTTTTAGCGGGAAGTGCTGTGTTGGCTTGCCCTCTTTTTTACCCTTGTTTTTCCTTAAAAAATCATATATTATAGAAAAAACTTATCAAGGAGTCTACATGACTAGGAAACATACACTTACCGCTGCGGCAGTATTTCTCGTTGCGGCAGCTGTGGCTATTGCCGTTGGAACGAACGTTACCAAAAGCGCAGGACGGAAGAATGCGCTCCCTGATGGCGAGTGGCAGGGAACAGGACAGGGGCGCAACGGTCCCATCTCTCTTGCCATCACCGTGCAGAACGGCAGGATTACGGGCGGGCACGTCATATCTGAAGATGAAACAGACTTTGCAAAGCCCGTCGCTCAGGCAGTCATAGATCAGGCAGTGAAGCGCAACAGCGTGACGGGGCTTGATGCCGTAAGCGGCGCTACCATGACGTCCAAAGGCACGATGGAAGCGCTTGTCGCTGCCGTAGCCCTTGCGAGGGGCGAGCTTCCCGCAACGACGGGGACTGTGGCTCAGGACAGCAGCTGTGACATCGTCGTCATAGGTGCGGGTGGTGCAGGGCTTTCTGCCGCGACAGAGGCAGCGAGCCACGGTGCTTCTGTCATCGTCGTAGAGAAGATGGGCATTGCGGGTGGAAACACAAACTACGCCACCGGCGGCCTGAATGCTTCTGAGACAAGCGTGCAGAAAAAACTCGGCATTGAAGACACGAACGAGCAGTATTATGCCGACACCATGAAAGGCGGCTACAACCTCAATGACCCCGCGCTGGTGCGCAAGATGGTCGAAGAGTCCGCCGCCACCGTGGACTGGCTTATGTCTTTGGGGGCGGATTTAAGCGATGTGGGCAAGATGGCAGGTTCCACAAACAAGCGCACACACAGACCTCAGGGGGGCGCGGCGATAGGTGCCCATCTGGTGCCCGTGCTGGTAAAGGCTACGGAAAATGCGAGCGCAGAGATTCGCTATAACTCAAAAGTGACTGATATAATAGAAGAAAACGGCAAGGCTGCGGGCGTCAAGGTGAGCTCTTCCAATGGAGACTACGTGATAAAGGCAAAGGCCGTCATCATAGCGACGGGTGGCTTTGGTGCCAATCCCGATATGATAGTCACCTATCAGCCTTCGCTGAAAGGCTTTGGCACAACAAACCACCGCGGTGCGACGGGTGATGCCTTTGCCTGGATAGCGAAGTTTGACGGCGCGCTCACGCAGATGGAGCAGATTCAGACCCATCCCACCGTAGTGCCGGGCAATGGGCTGATGATAACCGAAGCTGTCCGCGGAAACGGTGCAATCATGGTGAACCGCGGCGGGCGACGCTTTAACAATGAAATGGCGACAAGGGATGTTATGTCCAATGCCATTCTGGAGCAGGAAGGCAAGACCGCCTATTTAGTCTTTGATCAGGGAATACGTGAGTCACTCAAGGCTATTGAGGGCTATGCAAAGCAGGGGCTTCTCACCGAAGGGGCAAGCCTTGCGGAGCTTGCTTCAAAGCTCGGTATGCCGTCCGGCGCACTGGAGGAAACGGTGGCAAATTATAATGCTTACCAGTCTTCCGGCACTGACCCCGATTTTTCGCGTCCTGCCGGTGATATGCCTCGCGGACTGGTAAAGGCTCCTTATTACGCGGTGGAAGTAGGTCCTGCCGTGCACCACACGATGGGCGGCATCAAGATAAATACGAATGCAGAAGTGCTCACAAAAGAGGGCAATGCAATTCCCGGCCTGTTCGCGGCGGGCGAGGTGACCGGCGGCATCCACGGCTCCAACCGTCTTGGCGGCAACGCTGTTGCGGACATCTGTGTGTACGGCAAGATTGCGGCGGACTCTGCCCTTGCATACATCGGCAAGTGATGAGCAGGCAGGCTGTTACCACCATCCTGCCTACGCCCGCTCTCTGGAAGCGTTTTGTTCTGGTTGCGGCGGGCGCCCTGCTGATGGCGGTGAATTTGAGCACCTTCGTCTACACGGGAAGTCTCTTTCCCGGCGGCTTTTCAGGACTGTCGCTCCTTTTACAGCGGACGGCGCTCAAATACCTTTCTATAGAAATTCCCTATTCGCTCCTCTACCTTTTGATGAACGCGTTCCCTGTGTACATAAGCCTGCGATTCATCGGAAAGCGCTTCACGCTGTTTTCGATTTTGATGATTGTCCTGTCCTCTGTGCTGAGTGATTTGATTCCCAGTTATCAGGTGACGGATGATGTGCTTTTGTGCGCTGTGTTCGGGGGATTGCTCAACGGGCTTTCAGTGGTGCTCTGCCTCTACGGGGATGCCACGAGCGGGGGCACAGACTTCATTGCAATCTACTTTGCCACCCGCAAGGGGAAGGATATGTGGAACTTCATCTTTGCGGGCAACTGCTGTGTGCTTGCCGTTGCGGGACTGCTTTTCGGCTGGACGAGTGCACTCTATTCTATCATCTTTCAGTTTACCTCTACGCAGGTGCTCAATATGCTCTACCACCGCTACCAAAAATCCACCATGCTCATCGTGACAGAGCATCCCAATGATGTTTACCGCGTCATTCACGACGACACGAACCACGATGCTACAAAGATACAGGTGGTAGGCTGTTACCGGAACGCTGAAAAGACGATGGTCTATACCGTTGTGGGCGGAGACCAGACGAAGGCCCTTGCAAGCCACCTGCGGCGAGTTGACCCCACCGCCTTTATCAACGTCCTTCAAAGCAAGGAAATCCTCGGCAAGTTTTTCACCCGCCCCGCGGATTAACCTCAGCCTTTCCTTACTTCTTCTTTTTTTCCTTCTTCTTCTCTTCTTTTTCCTTTTTCTTTTCCTCTTTCGCTTTCTTCTTTTCTGCTTTCTCGTCTTCGTCCTTCTTGAACCAGCCCTGAACAGTGTCCCAGCCGTCTTTGAGAGTCTGCTTTGCCTTTTGCTGCTTTTCAATGTTCGCCTGATCACGGGCTTTCTTGCCCTCCGCTTCAAGCCCTTTGGCAGCGAGCTTTACTTCGTCAGTCTTGCCGAAGACCTGCATCCTCTGCGCATAGGCTATGGCCCCATCGTAGTCCTCCTTATCGATGAAGACCTGATAGCCCGCCCTGAGTTCCGCTATGTCTGCTTCCACCTTTGCGTTCTTTGCATCCTGCTCCAGCTGGAGGGCGAAGAACTTCATCTCCTCGTCTTGGGCTGTCGATGCCATGCCCTTGGCATAAGCTGCGGCCCCTTCGTAGTCCTTTTGGTCTAAGAGGCTCTGGAAGGGCTCGCGCATTTCCTGCTTTGCCGCTTCCTGTCTGGCGAGGCGTGCCTCTTCGGCGGCGCGGGCTTTCTGCTGCTCCCGTGCCTGCCGTGCGGCAGGGATGTCCCGCTCAAGCTCTGCGGCATATACTATCAGCTCTTTTTCGCTGCTGCTTTTCCGCACGTCCTGCATATAAGCGGCTGCCCCCTCGTAGTCTTCTATGTCTATGAAGGTCTGGTAGTGCTTCCGCAGCTCCTGCTTGGCAGCGGCAATACGGGCGAGGCGGGCTTCTTCGGCGGCACGCAGCTCTGCTTCTTCTTTCGCTTTCACCGCATCCTGTGCGAGTTTTGCCGCGAGGATCCTGATTTCCTCTTCGTCATCGCTATCCTCTACGTTCTGCGCGTAGGTGATGGCTCCGTCGTAGTCTCCCGCATCCAAGAAGGACTGGTACTGAGCCGTGACTTCCTGCTTTGCGGCAGCAAGCCGGGAACGCCGCTCTCGCTCTTCCGCGCTCAGCCTTGCAAGCCTTGCCTCTTCGGCGGCGCGGGCATCAGCTTCCTCTTTTGCCTTTTGCGCTTCCTGTTCCAAATCCCAGGCGAGGGAGCGAATATCCTCGTCGTCAGCCTCGTCCTCCCACTGCTGCGTGTAGGCGATGGCTTCCTGGTAATTCTCGGCGTCCATAAGGTCCCAGAAAGTGGCGAGGATTTCCTCGCGCTCAGCTTCAAGCTTTGCCAGCCTTGCCCGCTCGGCTTCCCGTGCAGCAGCGGCTCTTTTGAGCCCTTCTGCATCGCTCTTTACGACAAGGCGGACTACACGGAAACCGACGTAATCGTCATAGATGTCTTGCAAAGCGCGGTCAGACACGGCGGGCACAGGATCAGCATCGCCATTCCCTCCTGAACGCGCGGAGCCGCCGCGTATAGTCCTGCGCGGATACGGATATAGCTCCGCATCGCCATCCTGAGACTTGGCGGCGTTCTTCTGCGGACTGAACCAGTCCCAGCACCATTCCCACACGTTGCCCGTCATATCGAATATGCCGAGCGAATTGGCTCGCTTTGTTCCAACTTCGTGGGGAACATATTGCCATGCGCCATCTTCCCAGCTGTTGCTCCTGCTCCATGCTATGTCATCAGGCTCATCGCTTCCGCTGTAGCGGTAGTCGTATTGGGCACTGCCGCCACGGGCAGCATATTCCCACTCCGCCTCGGTGGGCAGGCGGTAGCCGGAGGCATCAAAGTTGCATTCCACGTCATCCCAAGAGGAGTTCGCATTTGTACCCCACTTTGCCGGATCAGTCTCACCGTGCAGGCTGTAGCATGGAGCCAAGCCGACGATTTTGCTCAGCTGATTGCAGAAGGCTATGGCATCATACCATGTTGCTGTGGCAGGCAGCTGGGAACCGCCCCTTTGCCAGTCATCCTTTCTTGTTCCTGTGACCAGCATGTAGAGTCCCTGAGTCACCTCCGTCCTGCCTACGGCAAGCGTGTCCACCACCTCGTTTGCTCCGGTATAGCCCAAGGAGAATATGCCTCCCTCCACGTTTGCAAAGCTGTCCTTCAGCAAAGTCTGCACCCGTAGCGAGAGCACATAGTCGCGGTATTGATTTTCCTCATTCGGCAGGATAAAGTCCGTCTTCGTTATATCTACTGCCAGCTCAGGCAGGGGCTTGAGCCAGTCCCTCGTGCTGCCGTAGTTTTCCGTGGGTTTGCCGTACTGGAGATAGAGCTCCTCGGGAACGATGCGCACGCTGCCGGCATCCATCTGCTTCATCACTGCGAGAGGAACATCTGCAAATTCATAGTCGCCGCTCCCGACGAGCTTGCGTTCGCTTGAAAGCAGCACCTTGCCGTTGGTATCGATGATGTTGAACTTTACATCGTAGAGCATGGTGCCGTCGTTTAGCTTCCATAAGGCTGCGCAGGATGCCTTGTCATAGGCTGTCACTTCGCCTGTCTTTCTGTTGTAAGAACTGCTCGCCTTGAACTGCACCGCGCCGTCGTGCTGGTACTGCCCGTCATCGGCAGTATAGACGGAATGGGCAGGCCAGTCTTCGGGAATGCCGTTCCAGTCGCTCCTGTAGGCTATGTCAAAGCCTGTCTTTATAAAGCCATATATCCTGTCGTATTTGTAGCTGTGCTCTGCGGTGATGGGGATCCTGTAGGCTGCGGTACGGGCTTTGAAGTTCACGTCTCCTTTGACGATGCTGAAGGAGAAGACCCACGGGCAGTACTCCGTCCAGTATTTTTCGTATTCTTTGAGGATTGTCTCCCAGCCGTCGTAGAGGTCGAATTCGTCATAAGCCGCGAATTCACCTTCGCCGGGCGCACCAGTCCGCAACAGGTTCCCCAGCCTGTTGAAGGCTTCGTATGCTTCTGAGCTTCTCAGGTTTGGAGAAGACTGCATGGCATCGTAATAGGTGCCGAGCGCGTATACAAACTGCTTCTTTGCCTCAAAGCCCTTTGCTCTGGCAAGCAGCGTCCTGTACGTCGAGCTCTGCGCTCCCGCAAGCTGAACGAACAGCGCCGCTGCCAGCACTGCCAAGATTGATTTTTTCCCTTTCATCATATTACCCCTTTGTGGCGCACCCGCCGTGTAATGAGTCCTGCTGATGCAGGCTGTATATATCAATCATAGCATACATGGTCGTTTAGCGATAGTGAAAGTAGCCAAGCTGCGGGTTGACAGCCCTGAATTTCGGCTATATGATAGAAACTGCTGCAAAATAATGGAGGAATACATGCGTGTATTGGTTGTAGGCGGCGCCGGATATATCGGCAGCCACGTGGTGAAGGAGCTTATGGCAAAAGGCCATAAGGTGACGGTTTTTGACAATCTTTCCAGCGGTCTGGTGCAAAACCTCTTCGCGGAAAACGACTTTATTGCAGGCAGCATCCTGCATCCCGATGATCTGGAAGCTGCGTTTGCGCGGGGCTTTGATGCCTTTATCCACCTTGCCGCTTTCAAGGCTGCGGGCGAGTCAATGATAAAGCCCGAAAAGTATTCTATTAATAACATCAACGGCACGCTCAACCTGCTTAATGCCGCTACCGCCCATGACTGCAAGTATATGGTCTTTTCTTCCAGCGCGGCGGTTTTTGGCGAGCCGCAGTATCTGCCGCTCGATGAGGGACATCCCAAAAATCCTGAGAACTACTATGGCTTCACCAAGCTCAAGATCGAAGAGTTCATGGGCTGGTACGAAAAGCTCAAGGGGCTGAAATTTGCCTCCCTGCGCTATTTTAATGCTGCGGGCTATGATCCCGAGGGCGTGCTTTACGGTCTTGAACGAAATCCCGCCAACCTGCTGCCTGTGATGATGGAAGTGGCATGCGGAAAGCGTGAGAAGGTGAACATCTTTGGCAATGACTACAAGACCCGCGACGGTACCTGCATCCGTGACTATATCCACGTGACCGACTTAGCCGCCGCTCATGTGCTCGCTCTGGAGTACATCTCCGCCAAGAACGAGAGCCTGACGCTCAACCTTGGCACTGGCAACGGCATTACGGTGACAGAGATGCTTGAAGCCACCCGCCGCATCACCGGCAAGCCCATTCCTGCCGACTATGTGGGCCGCCGCGCGGGAGACCCCGCCCAGCTCACCGCCAGCTCCGACCTTGCCCGCAAGGTGCTTGGCTGGGAGCCGAAGTATTCCGATGTGGACACGCTCATCGGGTCTACATGGAAGGCTTACCAGAAATATTTTGCCGAGCATAAGGCATAAAAAAAGAGGCTGCTTGCTCTATCAGGCAGCCTCTTTTATTTTCGTTAAAATACTTTTATGCGTTTGCCTGCGCCCTCAGTTCTGCGAGCATTTTGGGGAGACCTTCGGACATTGTTTCGTTGGTGAACTGGCAGGTGCCTACTTTTTCATGACCGCCGCCGCCGTATTTGAGCATAAGGCTGCCGACGTTTACCTTGGAAGTCTTGTTCAGGATGCTGTAGCCGACTGCCGCTGAGCAGCCTTGGCCGCCCTTGCCGCTCACTATCCATGCGGAAATATTCTGGTCTGGGTACATGCTATAGATCATAAAGCGGTTGCCGGTGTAGATCGGGTCAACGCCGCGCAGGTCGCTGATGATGAGATTTCCGTCTACCACGGTATGGGCTTTTACCATCTCCTTGAACTTTTCAGTCTGCTCGTTGTAGACCTCTATGCGCTCCTTTACGTCGGGCATGGCGAGGATTTCGTCTGTGGTCTTGTCGCGGCAGGCGTGCATAAGCTTTTCCATGAGCGCGTAGTTGGGCACCGTGAACTGCCGCCAGCGTCCAAGTCCGGTGCGGGGGTCCATCAGGAAGCCCACGAGAATCCAGCCCTGCGGGTTCTGTATCTCGTCAATTGTCAGGTTGCCGGAGTCTACCTTGTCCACGGCAGTCATAATCTCGTCATAGTTGGGGAAGCGTTCCTTTCCGCCATAGTATTCGTAGATGATGCGGGCGCAGGATGGCGTAATGCGGCTTTCGCCTTTGTACTGCCCTTCAAGGGCAAGGCGCTCGTGCTCGCTTGAATGATGGTCGAACCACAGTCCGCAGCCCTTTACGAAGGGGACATTTGCAAGGCAGTCGTTCTCGTCTATTGGAACAAGCCCGTCCTGCAAGTCTTTCGGGTGCGCGAACTTCCAGTGGTCTATTATCCCTGCGTCGAGCAGCAGAGCCCCACAAACCAAGCCGTCAAAATCAGAACGGGTCACTAATCTCATAGCCATAAAATCAACCTCTATAAATCAGCTTTCCTTCATTTTAGCACGGAAGCGCGGATAACGCAAAGGAAAAAGAATTTGCCACCCTGTTAGTTGGGAATAAACTCCGCAAAATTTCCGCTGCTGACGTATAAGCCGTCATCGTAAAAGGTGAACATGACATCGTGACAATCCCAGAACTTCGCGAACAGTCCGCTCTGTTTTGCCCACGAGCCACCGAGGTAAGGGGGCTCATAGCCGTTGGCAACAACCAGGTCTGCAAGTTCTGTCTGAAAATCGCTCTTTGCATGCTCCTTGTAAACTTTCAGCATCGTCTTGAATGAGTCCTCGGAGATCATTCGCTGCAACAGGTACATACAACTGTGGGCTAGTAGATCGTCAGAAGAATCCGTAATGTCGATGAGCGTCTGGAACACCCAGTCTATGGCCAGTTCGTGGCCTGACAGGGCCGCCACAATAGTAATGTCTTCTTTTTCTTCTTCCAGAATCGCATAGTCGGACATCACTGCAAGTGCAGGTAGTTCTTGTTCATTCTGTACGAGCATGAAACTGTAGCAAAGATTGTGGATGAGCATTGGCCGCAGAGGATATGCCGCCTGAGGTAGCAGGGCATCCATGCTCGAGGCCAATTCCGCAAAGGCTTGCTCATCGTTATCTTCTAACATCGTTGCAAGCAGCAGGGCGTAAGAGGCAAGAATTGGTTTTTCTGCAGCATTGTCCCGTCCAAGCTGGTAGAAGGGCGCGGAGTCAAGCTTGAGCTTCTGAAGCTCCGTCCGGTAGTTTGCAAATGTATGGCTCTGAAAGAGAAATTCGTCCGCATACTGCCCATCTGGACGCATCCAGACAACCCCGATAAAGCCCCAGCGTATCTGTCGCAGCATCAGGTAGAAATAGTAGACCTTCTCTTCCTCGCTGTGTTTCTTGTTCTTTAGTTCTGTCTTGAGTGACTTGACGAAGTATGAATCATCCAGAAGCTTCCTGCGGTTCAAGCCTTCTACTTGCTGTTCGATGGCGGCAGGGTACTCTTTTGACTCTTGCCGTTGCTGTTCGGGTACCCGCTCCGCGCAGACAAGACCCGTTAGAGAGAGAGCAAGCAAAGCGCAAAAGAATTTTTTCACAGTGACACTCCTCAGGGCATCATCTGCAAGGTTGTATCGCATAAGCGAGATGCCCCTTTCATTCAATTAAGTATATACAAGCCGACTGCCCCTGTCAACGTCCATGTGAAGTCCTATCTATTCTATAATACCACGGGAAATCAGATTATCTGCTTGCGAGACTGCGCTTTGCGTGATATAATGTCAAGGTGTATTTGCATGATAACGAAGAAAAGCTTTGGAGAAACAGATGAATAATGACGATATTGACCCGAGCATTGCGGAACTTCTGAACGATGTCGAGGACGAAACACCTGTCGAGACGGAAAGCTCTTCCGCTGTCTCTGACCTGCAGCAGTTTGATGATGCGCAGACGGAGGAGATGGGTGCAGGAGGGGTTGCCGAGGTAAATCTTTCGGTGCATTCGTTTGAACCGATTACAAAGTATTTTGAGGATACGCCGAACCCTGTTTTTTCTGACCCTGCTTACTACAAGACGGCGCTGGGGGGCGAAGGCGACACCGCGCAGCGCCTGCACCAACTGCTTGTCAAATATCTGAACTGTCAGGACAAGAAAGACCGCACCGTGTACCGCCAGCAGATTGTCGCCGCCTACTGGAATTTCCTGCGGACGCTGGCTCCCAAGATGGTGAACACGCGCCTCCCCCTGTGCAAGCGCCTTGCAATGCGCTACGGCGTGGTGCTTCCGTCGCTGTTCAGCCCGGAGCAGAAGGAAACCTTCTCCCGCGCCATCATAGACAACGGCACGGGAGAGCCCGTACTCTACGTTGATGAGTGGGTCCGCGAGGTGGCGCTCGGTAAGATGAAGCCAAGCCAGACGGACGAAGTTGCGACGAGGGCTTCGGGACCAGGCGCGGAGCAGCAGCGTCTGCAGGCGCTTGTCGGCAAAAACAGCGGCAAGCTCCAGAGCGCCGAAAACCTCGTGACGCTCAAAGAGGGGCAGCGCTACAATATGGAACAGCAGATGCGCAGCCTTGTAGACGAGTTGTGTATGCACGAGCCCTTCTTTGGGCTTGAGCCGCACACCCACACCTACAGCGACAGCCAGAAAAAGGCGTTCAGCGATCTCTTGGCGCTTTTCCGCTCTTTGCAGAAAGTTGACCGCGAGCTCATTTCAAATCTGAATGACCTCAAAGAGGCAAAGGAAAACATCGAGCACCTCAACGACAAGATGACGGAGCTACCCGAAGAGGCGGCGAGCGTGAGCACCGAGGAAGTGCTGAACGAGATGACCACCATCAGGCAGATGGCAAAGATGACCTGCGGACGGCAGGGCAACCAGTATCCCGTCTTTACGCGCGAATTCTTCCATTGTACTCCCACCGGTACGGGCTTCCGCGAGAACGTTATCCGCGAGCTTGCATGGATTGAGTCGATTGACCCCAACTGCTTTGTGCGCATCCACAAGAATATGCCGAACCGCATTGTGCCCTTCGTCCTTCTGGTGCCCACGTATGGCGACACGGGCTTCTGCTGGGAACCGTTTGACCGCTACAACCGCATCACGAGTCGCGGCCGCATCGTGGTACCCATGTACCCGCGCGACCTCAAGATTGCCTGCCTTACGGCTGTCGCAGACCTCCGCTGGCAGGTGGCAAAGGAAAAAGCGTCGTTTGACTGGATGTCAGAGGGGCTTACGGGCAACTACTACCAGTACATCGATTCTCAGAAGCTTAAGGGTGACTTAAAGAAATTCTTCATCGATGACTACATCCTGTGGATGACCAAGGAAGCGACGGGGTCCCAGAAGCTTCCGAAAGAGGTGCGTGCCATCTTCTGGCGCTTTATGCCCTTCCCGCAGGAGCTGAAGGACAAGCTCAAGAAGATGAGCCTTGCCTATCAGGAGCTGTACCAGAGGGACATCAACCGCAGTATGAGCGACGGGTATTGATGCTGCAAAGCATAATAGTTGATTGTTAATCAGTTTTTGTTGATACGAAAGCGGTCTTTTTGGATAAAAGTCGCTTTTGTATCAATTTTTTTTCACTTTCCTGCTATTTTTCTCAATAAATATCAATTTTTTTGGTTATATATCAAAAAAGTATTTGACAAGTTTGCAATATGGCTTTATGATAAAGATATAGAGATTGACCACGAGGTCAGCAGATTTTTCAAGGTACATACTTATGATTGAGGTTTTTGCCTCATCGAGGAGGATATTGTATGAAAAAGACTTTCAAGACTGCGGTGACGGTGCTTGGAGTTAGTGCGTTGCTTCTCGCCGCTTTGACGGGTTGCGGTAACAAGAGCGAGCCTGCGACGAATAACAGCGGCTCATCATCAGGCGGAAACAGCGGTGGCTCTTCAAACAACACGAACACCGAGCAGCCTGCGCCGGAGATAAAGGCTGATGCCATCTCCACTGTGGGACCGGCAAACGGTACCAAGCTTGAGCTGTGGACATTCGTAGAGCTGCACAGCCAGCACTATGCCGCCATGCTTGAGCAGTGGAACAAGGAGCATCCCGACAAGCAGATTCAGATTACTTTCACCACCTATCCTTATGGCGATATGCACAACAAGATGATCATGGCAAACCAGACCGGCAAGGGCGCCCCTGACATCTGTGATATTGAAATTGGTCAGTTCCCGAATTTTATGGAAGGAAAAGTGCAGTTCGTTGAGATGAACAAGTACATCGAGCCGTACAAGAACAATGTCGTTAAGTCCCGCTTGGACATCTACGGCAAGAATGGTACCTATTACGGCATTCCGTTCCACGTAGGTGCTACGGTTATGTATTATGACGATGCCCTCCTCTCAAAATACGGCATTGACTACAAGACCATCAAGACTTGGGATGACTTTGAGAAAGCCGGCCTCAAGCTCAAGGAGGCGACAAACGGCGCCGTGCACATGACTGGTGTTGATACGGGTGGAACGGACTGGCTCTGGCTCTCTATGGCAGAGAACAATCAGGACTGGACCGATGCAAACGGCCATGCGGATATCCGCATCAACGGCGTGGCTGATATGATCAAGATGCAGCAGCGCTGGATTGACCTCGGCATTGCCTATCCTACTCCGGGCGGACAGATTGATACCGAAGCCGGTTTTGCCACCGTTGGTGATGAGAAGGTTGCCGCTTTCCCGAAAGCCCTGTGGTATATGAGCCGCTTCCTCAACTACATTCCTGACCAGAAAGGCAACTGGGCAATCGCTCCCTGCCCTGTGTACAAAGTTGGCCAGCCCCGCTCTGTGGGTATCGGCGGTACGGGTACGGTTGTGTCACTCCAGTCAAAGAATCAGGAGCTTGCGGCGGAATTCATCGTGTTTGCAAAGCTTTCTCTTGACGGCGAGAAGCGCATCTGGGAAGTGCTCGGTTTCGACCCGGTGAACACCAACCTGTGGCAGGACAAGAGCATCACTCATGACCCGAACAACAAGTATGTTGCTTACTTCCGCACGAACCCCTTCGACACCTTGAACGAGATCAAGGACGAAATCAAGGGCATCAAGGCGGTGAAGATCAGCGGCATCATCAACGAGCAGATCAACCTGAACGTGCTGAATGACTGTCTGGAGCAGGGTGCGGATGTGGACTCTGCGCTGCAGGCTGCACAGGACGAGATTGACATTGAGCAGTAAGGACTGAGGTTCTTATTTCTGAAAATATGGCCTAGAAAATGGCTTGCAAGCCTTGCTCTAGGCCATTCTTTTCCCCTTGCGTCCTGCGGGGGAAGCAATTAGGTGGAAAAATGAAGAAAAATCGCGTCACCAGTTTTTTATACTCGTGGAAGGTTGCTCCATACGTTTTCGTCCTGCCGTTTATCATCAGCTTTCTGGTGTTCTGGGTCTACCCCTTCGTGAGCGCAATCCTGATGAGCTTTCAGGACATCAAGCCGGGCGAAATTCAGTGGGTAGGGCTTTCAAACTACACAAAGCTGCTTAAAGACAAGACCTTCCATATAGCAATCAAGAACAGCTTTCTGTACATGGTCATCACCTGTGCGCTGCTCATTCCCTTCCCCATGCTCTTTGCGACGATTATGAACAGCGCGTTCATCAAGGGAAAGAGCGTGTACAAGGCAATCCTGTACATTCCGGCGCTTACCTCCGTGGTGGTGGCGGGCACGATATTCGGCTTTATGTTCAGCGAGCTTGACGGTTCTGCCGCCAACCAGCTGCTGCATATGTTCGGCTATCCGTCTATCAAGTGGCTCAAGATGTACGGTACGGGCTGGTTCGCCATGGTGCTCCTGTGCTGCTGGAGGTGGACGGGCGTAAATATGCTCTACTTCCTTTCCGGCTTGCAGGGCATAGACGATTCCCTCTATGAGTCCGCCGATATAGACGGTGCTTCCCGCTGGCAGAAGTTCTGGCTCATAACCATGCCGCTGCTCAAGCCTACATCTATCTACGTGCTCACCATAAGCATCTATGCGGGTCTTGCCATGTTCCTTGAAAGCTATATGATGTGGGGCGGCAACGGTTCCCCAAAGAACATAGGCCTTACCATTGTAGGCTACCTCTACCGCCGCGGCATTGAACGCAACCAGATGGGGTATGCGAGCGCTGTAGGCCTTGTGCTGCTGATTATCGCACTCATCATCAACGTCATCCAGCTCTTTTTGAGCGGCACATTCAAGAAGGAGAAGTAATTATGGCAGAGAAACAAAAGCTGCACAGCATGAAGACGCAGAGCACCATACTCACTACATTCTCCATGCTGCTTTTTACCGTTCTGGCAATACTCGTGCTCTATCCCCTCGTGGCGGCATGGCTTGCTTCTTTCCGTCCCGGGCAGGAGCTTATGCGCTACGGCTTGAATTTTAACCCCGACCCCAAGGGGCTGACGCTCAACAACTATATCTATCTGTTTACGCAGAAGGCTTTTCAGGAAGGCGAATGGGTGAAGGTGCCGCACCGTTACTTTATGTGGTACAAAAACAGCCTTTTCCTCACGGTCATCAGTGTGTGTTGTACGCTTTTCTTCTGCTATCTGGTTGCCTACGGGCTTTCGATGTATGACTACAAGCTTA
>CAKZZK010000105.1 GCA_937885235.1 uncultured Treponema sp. | reverse complement strand
GAGACGGGAGGCCAGGTGCTCCAGGTCGTTTTCCGGGGGCAGATGGTCGTAGGGCTCCTGCCCCAGGATGGCCGCCCACTCGCCCTTGTCGATCAGGCTGGTGACCCCGGCCAGCTTGTTGGCCAGGTAAAAGCGGCTGGACAGGAGCAGGCGCTGACTTTTCTGGAGAAGCTTGAATGAGGGGCGGGCGCTGCTGCTTTGTCTTTGCGGTGCTGTTCCTCCTCTTGCTGTTTGCCGCCGTGCTCAACATCTGCATCGGCACGGTGTCTATCCCGCTTTTGCATATCCCCCGCATTCTGTGGGGGCAAGGCGGTACGTTGCAGGAAGCGAACATCATATTCAAGATACGGCTGCCGCGGGTTATCATGGCAGTGCTGCTTGGCGGCGCGCTCTCGCTTTCGGGCTTTCTTTTGCAGACTTATTTCCAAAATCCCATCGCAGGTCCCTTCGTTCTGGGAATTTCCTCCGGCGCAAAGATGATGGTGGCGGTGGCGATGATCCTGCTTTTTAGGAACGGTATACGGCCTTCCTCCTGGTCGCTCGTGCTGGCAGCCTTTGTCGGCGCACTGCTCAGTACTTCGTTTATCCTGCTCACTTCGCGCCATGTTTCGCACATAGCTTCCCTCCTGGTCGCGGGCATTATGATTGGCTATATCGCTTCCGCTATAACAGACTGCATTGTCAGCTTTGCCGATGAAAGCGATATTGCAAACCTGCACGGATGGTCGCAGGGCAGCTTTTCGGGCATGGATATGGATAACTGTGCCGTTGCCGCCGTCTTTGTGGGGGGAGCCGTGCTCTGTGTCTTCCTGCTTGCCAAGCCCATAGCCGCCTATCAGCTGGGTGAAGATTATGCCCGCAGCGTGGGGGTTGATGTGGCGGTATTCCGCCCCTTGCTCATCCTGCTTTCCAGCGTGCTCTCTGCCTGTGTGACGGCTTTTGCGGGACCCGTTTCATTTGTGGGCATTGCGGTGCCTTTTTTGGTAAAGCAGCTGCTCGGCACGGCGCGCCCCCTGCTCGCCATTCCCGGCTGCTTTCTGGGCGGGGCGGTGTTCTGCCTTGCCTGTGACTTTGTGGCACGTATGGCGCTGGCACCTGCGGAGCTGAACATAAGCGTTGTCACCTCGCTCTTCGGTGCCCCCGTGGTGATTGCCATGCTGCTTGCCCGCCGCGGAGGGCGGCAAAGATGAAGCTTGAGCTGCATGACGTGCGCGTGGGCTACTGCGGAAAGGCTTTGCTCTCCGCTTTCAGTCTGGACGTGGCTGAAGGGGAAATCGTTTCAATCATCGGGCCAAACGGGGCGGGAAAATCTACTATATTAAAGAGCATTATCCGCCAGCTTCCCGTGCTTGACGGCACTGTGCTGCTTGCGGGTAAAAGCCTTTATTCGTATTCGTGGCAGGAACTGGCGCGGGAGATGGCTGTGCTGCTGACCGCCGCGGTAAAGCCTGAGCTTATGACCTGCCGCGAAGTGGCTGCCGCAGGACGCTACCCGTACACGGGGCGGCTCGGGCTCCTCAGCGGAAACGATGAAGCCCTCGTCGAAAAAGCCCTGTCTGCCGTTCAGGCGGACTCTTTTGCAGACGCTCGTTTTTCGGAAGTCAGCGACGGACAGCGGCAGCGGGTCCTGCTTGCCCGCGCCCTCTGCCAAGAGCCGCGCATTCTGGTGCTCGATGAACCGACTTCCTATTTGGATATCCGCTATCGCCTCAAGCTGCTTTCCGTCCTGAGGGAGCTTTCATCGCGTGGGGTGAGCATCATCATGTCTCTGCACGAGGTGGAGCTGGCGCAAAAGGTATCTGACAAAATACTCTGTGTAGGGCATGGCTCCTGCACGCTTGTAAGTCCCGAGGAGCTTTCACGGCAGGATAAGGTTTCTGTGCTCTATGACTTGGGGGAAGGCTATTACGATGCCCTGCTTGGTTTTTCTGAACTGCCGCGCGTTGAGGGCAGGGCAGAAGTTTTTGTCCTTTCCGCCGCGGGGACGGGGATTCCCGTGTACCGCAGCTTGCAGAGGCGAGGCATCCCCTTTGCGGCGGGAATACTCTATACGAATGACATTGATTACCGCGTGGCGCAGGCACTGGCTGTGGCTGTCGCTGCGGAAGAGCCTTTCTGCGAGATAGGCGATGAAGCCTACCGCAGGGCATGCGAGCTTGTGGATTCCTGCGGGCGGGTGCTCGATGCGGGGGTAGCAGGGCTGACAGCGGCCTCCTGCAACCGCAGGATTTTGGATTTACGCCGCTATGCGGGAGAAAAACTATGCACACGGATATGAATTGCGCCTTTCCCCTCATGGTGCAGGGGACTATGAGCGCTGTGGGCAAGAGCCTTGTCGCTGCGGGGCTTTGCCGCATACTGCATCAGGACGGCTATCGCGTTGCGCCTTTTAAGTCTCAGAATATGGCGCTTAATTCCTATGTTACGGAAGACGGACTTGAGATGGGGCGGGCGCAGGTGATGCAGGCGGAAGCTGCGGGCAAAATCCCTTCCGTGCTGATGAACCCCGTCTTGCTCAAGCCCACGAGCGATGTCGGTTCCCAAGTGATTGTGAATGGGGAAGTCGTGGGCACCATGTCTGCGCGGGACTATTTTGTCTACCGTCGGGAACTCGTTCCGCTCATCATGCGCTCTTACGGACGCTTGGCAGAGGAAAATGATGTCATCGTGCTTGAAGGGGCGGGCAGTCCTGCAGAAATAAACTTAAAGCAGCATGACATTGTGAATATGGGCATGGCGGATTTGGTCGATGCTCCCGTGCTCCTTGTGGGAGACATTGACCGCGGCGGTGTCTTTGCCCAGCTGGTGGGTACGGTGGAACTGCTTTCTGAGGCTGAGCGGCGGCGGGTGAAGGGCTTTATCATCAATAAATTCCGCGGCGATGAGTCGCTCCTGCGTTCCGGCATTGAGATGCTTG
>CAKZZK010000104.1 GCA_937885235.1 uncultured Treponema sp. | reverse complement strand
AAGCCGGTGCAGCGGCGCATCATGCACACGCTCTTCGAGATGGACGACGGACGCTTCCAGAAAGTGGCAAACGTGGTGGGGCGTGTGATGAAGTATCACCCCCACGGCGATGCCTCCATCGGCGGGGCGCTCGTGGTCTTGGCAAACAAGGGCGTGTATCTTGAAGAGCAGGAAGTGACTGATGAGGATACGGGCAAGCCGGAGACAGAACGCTCCTGGATAAGCATCTTCATCGAAAAGCAGGGGAACTTCGGCAATATGTTCACCGGCGACGGTGCCTCTGCCGCAAGGTACATAGAATGCCGCGTGCATCCCCTTGCAAAGGAATTCCTCGTGACGAACCCGCACGTCACCCGCTACGTGCCGAACTACGACGGGCGCAGCACCGAGCCAGAGGTATACCGTGCAAAGATTCCCGTGGTGCTCATCGTAGGCGCGGAAGGCATCGCCGTGGGCATGTCAACCAAAATTCTTCCATATAATATACGCGAAGTACTGGAAGCAGAAATCAAGGCGCTCAAGAACGAGTCCTTTGAAATCTACCCCGACGTGCCGACGGGCGGGCTCATCGACGTGTCCAACTACAACGACGGCAACGGCAAGATTATCAGCCGCGCCAAGCTGGACATGAGCGATGAAAAAAAAATCATCATCACCGAGCTGCCCCTCGACACCACCTCAAAAGACCTCTGCGATTCCATTGATGCCGCATACAAGGCGGGCAAGATAAAGATAAGCTCTGTGGACGATTTTACCACCGACCACACGGAAATAGAAATCAAGCTGCCGCGCGGAGTCTATGCGCAGGACGTGGAAAAAGCGCTCTACGCCTATACGGACTGCGAGAAGTCCATCAGCTGCCAGATGCTCGTCATCAAAGACAATATGCCTGTACTGATGAGCGCGACGGAAATCATCAAGTTCTATGCCAAGAAGCTGACGGGCATCATCAAAGACGAGCTGGAATATGAGCGGGGAGAGCTTTTTGAAAAGCTGCACCAGCGTACGCTGGAACGGATTTTCATCGAGGAGCGCATCTACAAGAAAATAGAGCTGATGAAGACGCAGGAGGCTGTCGTCAAGGCAGTCTTTGACGGCTTCAAGCCTTTCAAGGCAGAGCTGGTGCGGGAGCTGACCGCCGAGGATGTGGACGCCCTGCTCAAAATCCCCATCAGGCGCATCTCGCTCTACGACATGAACAAGAACAAGGACGAGGTGGCGGCAATAAACGCGCGCATCAAGGAGATAAACAAAAAGCTCAAGCACCTCACTGACTGCGCCATCGATTACCTGAGCACCATGCTCGGCAAGTTCAAGCCGGAAGCCCTCGTGCGCCACACGCAGGTAACGAGCTTTACCGCTGTAGACGTAAAGCAGGTGGTCAAGCGCGACACACCGCTGCGCTATGACGAAAAAGGCAACCTCGGCATAGCGGTGGGCAGCGGAAGGGAAATCATCAAGGTGACTCCCTTTGACCGCATCTTCTTTATGCGCCGCTCCGGTCTGTACACCGTGTGCGATGTGCCGGACAAGCTCTTTGTGGACACCGGCATGTGGTACTGCAACTATGCGGATAAAGACATCATCTCCGCAATCCTCTTTACCGTCATCTACCGCGACAACAAGACGAAATACTGCTACATCAAGCGCTGCCGCATCAGCGGCTGGATTATGAACCGCGACTACTTCATAGCCCCCGACGGCACGGAGGTGCTGCATGTGGACACGCGCGAGAACTTTGCGTTCACGCTCTACTACGAAAAAAAGCCGCGCATAAAGATTACGCAGGAATCCTTTAAGGCGCAGGACTATGAAGAAAAGGGGCTCAAGGCGAACGGCGTAAGGCTCTCTACCCACGAGACGGAGCGCTTTGAGCTTGAAGGTTCGGGCGAACAGCAGGTTTTGTTTTCGTGATCAAGCCGGATTATAAATATATGCACGTCATCCTGAACCAGTGCCTGCGGCTGCATCTGGGGCATTCCCTTGCGGCGGCGGCGCTGTACTGCCTCCTTTTGCTGGGCGTGCGCTCGCTCTGCCTGTTGCCGCTCCTCGCTGGATTGCCGCCGTGGGGAATCGCGCTTACGGCTGTCCTGCTCGCCCCTGTGGTGGGCATTTTTTCCTGCCGCCTTGGCTACGGGCTCATGGTGCTGACGGCGCGGCTCCTTGAAAAGAAATACGTCACGCTCGGCTATATCCTCATCGGCTTTCTGAAGCGCTCTTCCGCAGCCGCTTCCCGACTGGACAAGGCGGGCTATGCGGACGGGGCAGCGTTTTTGTGCCGCACGGGGCTGTGCGTGCTCGGCATCTGCCTCAGCTACGGCCGCTTTCCCCCGCAGTTCGCTCCGGTGCCCTTTGTCTGGGCGGTGCTTGGCTGCCTTTGCCTTTCGTCCCTGCTTTCTGCGCTCTGGGGCATTCCCTTTTCTTATTTTTTCCTTATTTTGTACGACAAGCCTGAGCTTGCGGGAAGGCAGGCGGTGCGCACAGGGCTTTCATACACCTTTGGGAGGTTCTTCCACCTGCTTGGCTTTCTGCTGTATGCAGGGGGCATGGACATAGTGCTGCTCGCCGTCACCCTCCTGCTCTTCTGCCTCTTTCCCAAAGCTTTGCTGCTCCAGCCCTCCTTCCGCCTCATGGTGGCGATGCTCGGCATGAGCTGCCTGCTTTCCGCGCTCAAAGTGCTGGTGCGCTTCTGTTTTGCCTTTGTCATCTATTATTACTCGCTGACCGGCGTACTGCATATCCACCGCACGGAGGAAGAAGCATGAATGTCCTGCTCTCTTATGCACGGACGGAAAGCACCGTCAAGAATTCCCGCTTCATCGCCGAGGTCTTTCCCGTTGACTCGCAGGCAGCGGCGCGGGAGAAACTGCACGAGATAAAGC
>CAKZZK010000103.1 GCA_937885235.1 uncultured Treponema sp. | reverse complement strand
CTTCCGATCTACTCTTTTTATGCTTTGTCAATTATTTTCTTAATTTTTAGGTTAAAAAATTAGATAAATTTTTTATTTTCTTTACAAATTAATTTTTTCACGCTAGCATAAATTTACGCAGGGGCAGCTAAGCCCCCATAAACAAAAATCAGGAGATTATTACTATGATGATGAACAATTTTGAAGACCGCCTCTCACTCCTCCGCGCAGAGCACGAGTCCCTTATCCGCCGCCCGAATGAACCTGTCTATCCCGGCAACGGCATCTTTCTGCGCTACAAAAATCCCGTCGTCACCGCAGAACATACGCCTTTGGAATGGCGCTATGACCTGAATAAGGAGACAAACCCCTTCCTCATGGAGCGCATGGGAATAAACGCAGCCTTCAATGCGGGAGCCATCAAGATAGACGGCAAGTATAAGCTCGTCGTCCGCGTAGAAGGCTCAGACCGCAAGTCATTTTTTGCCGTAGCAGAAAGCCCTAACGGCATAGACAACTTCACATTCAAGAGCCTGCCCATCCTGCTGCCTCAGGCGGCGGAACCAGACACCAACGTATACGATATGCGCCTCACAAAGCATGAAGACGGCTGGATTTACGGACTTTTCTGCAGCGAGCGGAAAGACAAGACCGCGCCGCGCGGTGACACTTCTTCCGCCACAGCGGCGTGCGGCATCGTGCGTACCAAAGACCTTGAGCACTGGGAACGGCTGCCTGACTTGATAACGAAGAGCAATCAGCAGCGCAACGTCGTCCTGCACCCGGAACTGGTGGGCGGCAAGTATCTTTTCTACACGCGGCCCCAAGACGGCTTCATAGATACGGGGAGCGGCGGCGGCATCTGCGCTGGCTTTGCCGACAGCATGGAACAGCCCGAAGTGAAAGACGAAAAGCTGCTTGACGAGAAAATCTACCATACGATAAAGGAAGTAAAAAACGGCGCAGGTGCTGTGCCCATAAAGACAGACAAGGGATGGCTCTTCATTGCCCACGGCGTACGCAACACGGCATGCGGCCTGCGCTATGTGGTATATGCCTTTATGACGAGCCTTGCAGACCCCACAAAGGTGATTGCCCGCCCTTCCGGCTACCTGATTGCCCCGCAAGGCGAGGAACGCATTGGCGATGTGAGCAACGTAGTCTTTGTAAACGGCGCCATCGTAGACGATGACGGGCGCGTGCTCATCTACTATGCGTCGAGCGACACACGGATGCACGTGGCGGAATCCACAATAGACCGCCTTGTAGACTACTGCCTGCACACACCGGAAGACACGCTCACCTCGCGCGGACAGGTGGAACAGCGCATCAAGCTGATTGAAAACAACAAGCGGGTGGCAAAGAACTAAAGAGCACGGAGCAAGAAAATATGTCAGATGGAGCAAAAATACCCGACAGGGACTTGTGACATATCTGGGCTGATGGTATAGTTGTTGATGTTAGCAAAAGCTAACAGTAACAGCTATGACCATTTCGCAATATATGAAAAACACATATCAGCTCTCCTCTGATGCTTCCCCTGCCATAAAGATTCCCTGTGCGGAAGACAGGAAATCTTTTCTGTATTTTTCTGAGCCATATAAAGGAGTGTGCTGCTGGGCAAATGACATACACAGCAGCACCATTCCCGCAATAAGCGAAGATTTTCACTGTATTTCTTTCAATTTCTGCACGGCGGGCAGCTGTGAAGTTTCCCTGAACAACGGCAACTTTGTCTATGTCACCAAGGAGCTGCTGTGCATTGCGACGGACACCGCAAAAGGCTCGCCGCGTTATCCCACATCAAGCTATAGCGGCCTTGAAATCATCATTGATTTTTCAGAGCAGGAAACAAGAGGACTGCCCGCCTTGTTCGGACTGGATTTTGCCGCGCTTGCAGAAGCTGTGACGAGGGAAGGCGGACGGCGCATGGTATCGCCATGTGAGGATTGGAAGCAGAAAGCTGCAAACCTTGCAGCCCGGCTGTCCGCACAGAACATTTCTATAGAAGAAATCCGTTTTTTCCTTTTAGAACTGCTTTTCCACTTGCTGCACAATCCTGCAAACATGCAGGAAGCCGCAGGCACACCGCTCACCAAGGGGCAGCGCAAGATTGCATCTGAAGTCGGGCAGCTTGTATCAGAGAACTTGGAGAAGCGCTTCACTGTAGAAGAGCTTTCAGCAAAATACCGGGTAAGTCCGTCATCCCTAAAAAAATATTTCACGCAGCTCTACGGTATGCCTTTTTCTGAATACCTGCGGCAGCTGCGCATGGAACACGCGGCAAAGCTTATCGCAACGGACGCGCTTTCCATAGGCGAAATTGCGGAACGGACGGGCTACCAAAATCAGAGCAAATTTGGCAGTGCATTCAAAATATATTTTGGCATACCGCCCTTGGAATACAGGCGGCTCCATGCAGGAAAATAGGGAGGAACAGAAAGTGAAGACTTTGGTCGAAGTCAAAAAAGATGAAAGCGGAATTATTGCCGCAGTAAACGGCGACGCCCGCTTTGTCAGCCGCATCACATCGATCGGGCTTACGCCGGGCTGCCGGGTAACAGTTATCAAGAACGAAAAGCACCGCCCGTTGCTCGTGTACTCGCGCGACACAATGATTGCATTGAACCGCAGGGAATGCGAAAACATAGCGGTAGAAAAGGAGCAAAAAGTATGAGTAAAAAAGATGTCAGCACTATCGCGCTGCTCGGACAGCCGAATTCAGGAAAATCAACGCTGTTCAACGCGCTCACCGGCTTGAAGCAGCACGTGGGCAACTGGCCGGGAAAGACCGTAGAAAAGAAAGAAGGGATGTTTACCCGCAACGGAAAGCGCTACCTTGTGGCGGACCTGCCGGGCACCTACAGCCTTTCGGCGAATTCCGATGAGGAGATAATCACACGGGACTATATTGCAAGCGGCAAGGCAGACGTAGTTTGCATCCTTGCGGACAGCTCCCAATTGGAACGCAGTCTTTATATGCTTGCAGACTTTGCGGGCATAACGGTACCCTGCTTTTTGCTGCTGAACCTGAGCGACGTAGCCGCCGGACAGGGAAAGCAGATAGATGCCGAGGCATTGGAAAAGAAGCTCGGCATTCCCGTTGTGCTTTTTTCCGCGCCCGACACAAAACACTACGGGGCTTTTTACGCCGCATTGGAAAAAGCCATAAGCGAACAGACAGTGCTTGACGCTTCCGTGCTCGATGCAAGCTACGCCAGTATTGCCGCTTACACGCAGATAAAATCCCTCATTCCCGCAGGCTTGAAGTCAGGATATTCGGAAATCTGGCTCGCCGCAAAAGCGATTGAAGGAGACGCCCCCGTCACAGAGAAAATCCGTACCGCACTTGACGGGGAAAAA
This sequence comes from uncultured Treponema sp., assembly GCA_937885235.1. Classification (GTDB taxonomy): domain Bacteria; phylum Spirochaetota; class Spirochaetia; order Treponematales; family Treponemataceae; genus Treponema_D. Next base: position 5,376 of record CAKZZK010000103.1, on the reverse strand, counting down.
CGCACGGCATTTGAAAAAGCCCTCGCTTCGGAAGGCAAGGGCATACTGCTCACCGGAGAGCGAAAGTTTGCATGGATTGACGGGCTGCTCGAAGGCTCCGTGACAGCGCAGAAAAAATCTGCCTCGCTTGGACGCTTTGACCGCATGATAACACACCGCATCTGGGGCAAGCCCGTAGTGGTGCTTACCGTATTGTTCGGACTTATCGCCTCGTTCATCCCCGCGCTGCCGTTTATGGCATTGGGGAGCGCAGTAGGTATGATTCCCGCTCCGCTCTCTGCCGCGCTTGCAAATACCGCCTGTCCTGCGATTGTCACTTCCTTTCTCTGCGATGTGCTTGTACGCTCGGTTAGCTTCATAATCCAGATGCTGGGCTTTGTGTTCGGCGTAACGCTTGTCTTCGGTTTGCTTGAAGAAATAGGGGTGATGGCGCGGATTTCCTACGTCTTTGACAATACCATGGCAAAGCTTGGCTTGCAGGGAAAATCCGTCATGCCCTTCCTTGTGAGCTTTGGCTGTACGATGGGCGGTGCGGCAGGCACGCGCGTCATCGACAACTGGGGACAGAAGGTGCTGACCATTGCGCTTGCCTGGGCAGTCCCCTGCGGTGCCGCATGGTCCATCGTTCCTATGCTTTCCACGGTGTTTTTCGGAGCGTGGGCTCCCGCCATCATCGTGGCAATTCTCTTAGTCATGCTGCTGCACATGTGGATTACAGCAAAAGTGTTCGGACATTCTCTTGTAAAGCCGGAAGACCGCTATGGTATGATTATGGAACTGCCTCCTTACCATAGACCTCGCTGGGGAAGCCTGTTCCGCTATGTGCTGGGACGCACAAAAGAAACCTTTTTCCGCGTGCTCAAAGTGGTCCTTCTCGTGGCGTCTGTGTTCTGGTTGCTCTCCTTTTCCGCAAGCGGGCTTATGGAAAATTCCATCCTTTACAAAGTGGGCAAGCTCATTGAACCGGTAACGCGCTTCTTTGGGCTCAGCTGGCAGACTTTTATGGCGTTTGTCGCATCCTCCGTGGGCAAAGAAGGCGCAGTTGGCGTTCTGAGCACCATTTTCACAGGAAACGGAGCTGTTTCCATCGGTACGGTCATGGGTGAGGGAGTTGTCGCAAACATCAATGAACTCTTGCTTGCAAACGTGTCCCGACCGGAAGCCCTTGCGTTTATTTTTGCCATCACCTTCAATATGCCGTGCATTGTCGCCCTTGCCGCCACCTATCAAGAAACGCACTCAGCAAAGTGGACGCTGCGGATAGCGCTTTATTACACAGCGGGTGCACTCATCCTTGCCTGTGCCGCATACCATGTCGGCATGTTGCTCTCGTAATATGGAGGAACTGCTTGCTTTGCTCCGCGACGGCCATTCCCGTTCGCCCGAAATGCTTGCCGCGGAACTAGGGACTTCGCCCGAGGACGTGCGTCGAAAGATGGAATTTCTTGAACGCGCAGGAATGATACGCCGTATAAAAAGCTGTTCTGGCTGCCCTTCCGGCTGCAGCGGTAAGAGCTGTGCGGGCTGCTTGCCCGATGGCGGCTTTCAAAATATGGGAACAATGTGGGAGGTGCTGTAATCGTACTTCCCCCAAGTGCATAAATTTAAAAATTATGCTATGTTTCTTCTATCATGAAACTAGCAAAACTGATTCGTGCACTTCCGCAGATTGCCTTCTTATTCGCGGCGCTTTCCTGTGCCACACAGCAGACGGCGGCAACATCGCCTGCCGCAGACGCAGAGGCAAATCGCGTCATACTGGGCGATGAACAGCCCGAGCGGTACCTGCCGTTTCTTAAAGGGAAACGTGTCGCCCTCTTTTCAAACCAGTCCGGCATCGTGGGCGACAAAATCATCCTACAGGACGGGCTCATACAGCACGGCGGCTTTACGAAGGAAAATGTCGCCGACCGCTCCGTGGATGCCGCTTCCATTCCCTTCGGACTCGATGAACAAGGAAATCCAGTCCGCTACGGGGAGCACATTCTGGACGCACTCATCGCGCAGGGCGTAGATGTAAAGGCAGTCTTCTGCCCAGAGCACGGTTTTCGCGGCACGGAGGACGCAGGGGCAAACATTGAAAGCTCTGTCGATGAAAAGACAGGAATTCCCATACTTTCGCTTTACCAAGCCGGTGCTGATACGCCAAGCGAGGAAGCCCTCTCCACGTTCGACACGCTCGTGGTTGATTTGCAGGACGTAGGACTCCGCTACTATACTTATTACATCACGCTCTACCGCCTCATGGATGCCTGCGCAAAGAACGGGAAGTCCGTCGTCATCCTTGACCGACCCAATCCCAACGGATTTTACGTAGACGGCGAGATTTTACAGGACGCATTTCGCTCAAACGTAGGCGCGTTGCCTATCCCCACCGTCCACGGCATGACGCTAGGCGAGCTTGCCCGCATGATAAACGGCGAAGGCTGGCTTAGCGCAGGAAAAAACGCCTGTAATCTGACGGTCATTCCCTGCAAACACTACGCACACGGAACAAAATATGCGCTCATCCGCGCACCGTCGCCAAACCTCAAGGATATGCGGGCTGTCTACCTATACGCCTCGATATGTTTTTTTGAAAACACCATCGTTTCCGTGGGACGAGGCACGCAGTTTCCCTTTGAAACCTACGGCAGTCCTTATTTTGAAGGCGTGGGGAAAAATACGTTCCAGTTCACGCCGCAGAGCATTCCCGGTGCACAGAATCCTCCGTTCAAGGGGACGGTCTGCTATGGTACAGACCTGCGCACAAAGCCCATCGAAGACATCTGGAAAGAAGGCATAAATCTTTCCTACATCGTAGCAGCATACAAAGACGCACAGAGCTATTTCTCGGCAGGAACGGCGGACAAATTCTTTGGCGAAGGAACACGGAAATGGATTGACCTCTTGAGCGGCTCCTCCGCACTCCGCACGGGCATCATTGCGGGAAAATCCGCCGCCGCGCTCAAGGCTGGCTGGCAGGGCGGCATAGAGCGCTTCAAAATACAGAGAAAGCCTTATCTTTTATATCGGGAAGGGAATTTGCTTTCAAACTGGCAGGTAGATGCCTCGTTTCCTGACTGGATTTCAAACGCCAATTTTTCTGCAAACAATGCCCTCTCCTTCCGCTTTTTCCGCGGACAAGGAACGGTGCGGCTGAGCGTTTCTGAAGCCTGCACATCGTTTTCCTTCTATATAAATGACCACCGTGTCAACACAAAGAAGCTTGCTCCGGGAGGGATATACGATGTGGACATCTCCGCATTCACAAAGGACGGACTCAACACGCTGCAGGTTTCAGACATCCAGCCGTCAGACGTGCGAAATGCAGTCCGCGTGCAGATTCCCTACCCTGTCGTAAAAGATGCATCTCTCGCCTCCTCGGGAATTTCAGCGAGCGCGATAAAACTTATAGACAGCATCATCAGTACAGACATAGACAAGGGTTTCACAAGCGCGCAGCTCGCCGTGGTCAAGGACGGCAGGCTCGTGTACCAGAACGCATGGGGCACCATCCAGACATACGATTCAGACGGCGCCCGTGTCAGTTCCGCAGCCGTAACAAACGACACGCTCTACGACCTTGCCTCTGTTACGAAGATGCTGAGCATTAACTTTGCAGTTCAGTACCTCGCAACACAGGGAAGGCTTTCGCCCGAAACAAAAATCGTAGACATACTGGGCGATGAGTTCGCATCGGAAACAATCGATCTTTCGTACCCGAATCCCCGCCGGAAGCATATTCCGCTCGACCGGCAGATTGCATTGAAGCGTACAATCACTGTGCGAGACCTGCTCTGTCACACGGCAGGAATGCATCCCGGTCCTAACTACTACAGCGACCGCTTCAACATTGAAACAGGCAGCTTTGACAGCGATGCCGGCAACAAGCTTTACACCGGTGCAGATGGCAGCGAGGCAACCCGACGGGAAACACTCCGCCAGCTTTTCAGGACGCCGCTCCTCTATGAACCAGGGACAGACCTCCTTTACAGCGACTTGGACTATATGATTTTGTGCTTCGTTGTGGAACAAATCACAGGGCAACGGCTGGACGTCTTCCTGAGCGAAACATTCTGGAAGCCCATGGGGCTGACGCACATCACCTACAACCCGCTTGAACATGGCTTTTCCAAGACGGACTGCGCGGCGACCGATCCCTACGGCAACACAAACAGCGGGAAAATCAGTTTTACGGGAGTGCGGACGGGCGTAATCCAAGGCGAGGTACACGATGCAAAGGCATACTGCTGCATGGGAGGCGTTTCAGGACATGCAGGGCTCTTCGCAAACGCGGCGGACGCAGCACGGCTCCTGTCGGTCATGCTCACAGGCGGCTGGGGTAAGGAGTGCTTCTTTTCGCCTAATGTGCTTGATACCTTTACCGCACCGCAGAGCCTTCCCTTTGCCGACTACGGCTTTGGCTGGTGGCGGAGCGGGGAGCAGCAGACACCGCGGCATTTTGGCACTGTCTCATCGAGCGCGGCATTCGGCCATCAAGGCTTTACGGGAACGCTCGCCTTTGTTGACCCCTCACAAAATCTGGTCATCGTCTATCTGACGAACAAAATCAATACGCCGATGGTAATCGGCCAAGAGCTGATGAACCAGTTCACAGGAAATTTCTACCAGTCGTCAGTGACAGGCTTCGTTCCGCAGATCATCCTCATGGGATTAAACGGCTCGCCCAAAAAAGCGCAATGGAAGAGCTTTGTCCACGACATGGCAGAAGATGCTCGCCGGAAAGCGGAGCGCGAAGCGGGCAATGACAAGAGGGATGTTCGATGGAAAGCTTACGCCGCGTTGGAAGAGGTGTACAGGGAATGGAAATAGGGAAAGAGAAATTGCAATACCGTCTTGCAAAAGAAAGTGATTTGGAAGAAATTGCCTCTTTGGTCATGATGCAATCTGCGTGATGGAAGCGCACGGCATCTTCCAGCGGGATGAGCTGTACCCGACGAAGGAAAACTTTTCTGCAGACATTGCAGCGGGCTGTTTGTTTGTCGGCATGATGGACGAGGTAAAATGCAGATGAAAATTGGACTGTAACTTGCACGGCAAGCCCCATCCGTAGTGGCTTAAGCTCTCGGCTACTGTTAGCAAGTTGAATCAAGGCTATTAACGAGCTTTGCTAATGCTATTTCGGGACGTAATCAAGGCTATTTCGGGGCGTAGTCAAGGCTTCTACGATGTGTAATAAAGGCTATTTCAGAACGTAGTCAAGGCTTCTAGGATACGTAATAAAGGCTACTACGGTACGTAGTCAAGGCTTCTACGTTTTAAAATTAAGGCTTCTACGTTTTGAAATTAAGGCTGCAAATTGAAATGGTTCTCATTTTGTAACTATTCAGCACCCCTAGCTACTATATATAGTGTTTATTTGAGTAATAAACC
>CAKZZK010000102.1 GCA_937885235.1 uncultured Treponema sp. | reverse complement strand
CCAGTGCAACGGCATAGGACCGGGCTATATCGCCACACCGCAGACAGCCCCCCTGCGCGAAAGGCAGGCAGACGGCTCCCGACACCCCTTTGATTCCTTTATCGTGAGCAAGACCCCCGCCGAGCGCTGGGGAAATCCCGAGGATTTGCAGGGACCGGCAGTGTTCCTCGCAAGCGATGCCTCTAATTTTGTAAACGGCCACGTGCTCTACGTGGACGGCGGCATACTCGCCTACATCGGACATCAGCCACAGTAAATCAATCACAGGAGAATCACTATGGACATACGGTATTCAACAGGAAAAGAACCTTTCAAGAGGATGACGACGGAGGAGCTGCGGAAGGAATTCCTCGTGCAGCGCATCTTTGTGGAGAACGATGTCTCCGCGGTGTATTCGCACATAGACCGCATCGTCACGATGGGGGCAAAACCGACGACGGAAAAGCTGGAGCTTGCCAAAAACATAGATGCCATGAAGGACTTCGGCGTAAGCTATTTCCTTGAACGCAGGGAGCTTGGCATAATCAACATAGGCGGCGACGGCGCGGTGGAAGCTGACGGCAAGCACTATGAGCTCAAGCATTACGATGCTCTCTATGTGCCGATGGGGACAAAGCAGGTTCTCCTTTCAAGCGCAGACGCAAAGGCTCCTGCAAAGTTCTATATGAACAGCACCCCCGCCCACCACGCTTTCCCCGCAAAGCTGATTGCCTACGATGACGCGAAGCACCTGCACCTCGGAAGCCTTGCGGAAAGCAACGAGCGCACGATAAACCAGTACATCCACCCCGACGTTCTGGAAACCTGCCAGCTTTCCATGGGGCTTACGCATCTGGAAACAGGCTCCGTGTGGAACACCATGCCCGCGCATACCCACGAGCGCCGCATGGAAGTCTACTTCTACTTTGACATTCCAGAAAATCAGGCGGTATTCCACTTCTTTGGAGAACCAAACCAGACGCGCCACATCGTCATGCACAATGAAGAGGCAGTCATAAACCCCAGCTGGTCCATACACTCAGGCTGCGGCACTCAGAACTATACCTTCATCTGGAGCATGGCGGGAGAAAACCGCACCTATACCGACCAAGACCAGATACGCACCCAAGACCTGCGCTGATACAGCGCGCGCTGACCCCGCAGCCATGACCTATCCAGAGGCAATCGCCCGGCTTCCCATCACGGGGGAACTGGACGCAATCTGCGCGGAGCTCCGCGCTTCCCCTTCCCGCTTCCTCGTGCTCACGGCGGAAACGGGGGCGGGAAAGTCCACGGCGCTTCCGCTCGCCCTGCTTGCCCATTTTGACCGGCACATACTCATGCTTGAACCGCGCCGCCTTGCGGTGCTTGCCGTTGCCTCCCGCGTGGCAGAGCTGCTCGGCGAGGAGACAGGGAAGACTGCGGGCTTCGTCATGCACCTGGAGCACAAGACCAGCGCAGAGACCCGCTTTACCGTGATGACGGAATCCATACTCACGCGCAGATTACAGGCAGACCCTTCGCTTGAAGGCGTGGACGTGGTGGTCATAGACGAATTCCACGAGCGCTCGATACACGCAGACCTTGCGCTCGCCTTTCTCAAAGAGACGATGGAACTGCGGGACGACCTCTTCGTCATCGTCATGTCCGCCACGATGGACGCTGGCGCGGTGGCGGCATACCTCGGCAGCAAGCAGGAGCCTGCACCCGTCCATACTGTAGCGGGACGGACCTTCCCCGTGGACATAGCCTACCGCCCAGAGCTCAGCCCCACAGCTGCCGCGCGAGAGGAACTCAAGCGGCTTTCAAAAGGCAGCATACTCGTCTTTTTGCCCGGCATCGCTGATTTACGCCGCGCACAGGCGGAGCTGAAAGACTGCGGCGCAGAAGTACTCATCCTGCACAGCAGCGCGCCCATACAGGAACAGCGCAAGGCACTTGTCCCCGCAGAAATAGGGCGCAGGATAATCCTCTCGTCCGCCATAGCGGAAACTTCCCTCACCGTCCCCGATGTCGTCACCGTCATAGACAGCGGGCTTTCGCGGCTCAACCGCCTGCACGTTGCGTCGGGCATGGAAAAGCTGGTGACGGAGCGGGAAAGCCTTTTTTCCGCGCGGCAGCGGGCGGGACGGGCGGGGCGCACACAGGCAGGGCGCTGCATAAGGCTCTGGGCAGAACACGAGCTGCTGCCTGAGCGCACGCCGCCAGAAATCCTGCGGACGGACATTGTGCCCCTCGTGCTTGAATGTGTGGAATGGGGAGCAGGAGAGCGGGACAGCCTGCAGTGGCTCGATGAGCCATCCGCCTCCGCGTGGGAAAGCGCACGGGAACTGCTTCAAAGGCTCGGCTGCACGGAAGGCGGCAGGATAACTGAGCGCGGCAAGGCGGCGCTCCAGCTGGGGATGCACCCGCGCCTTGCCTGCGTAGCACTGGACGGCGGCGAGGAAGAAGCGCTTGCGGCAAGTCCTTTTGCCGACTCCCCGCCCGCGCTGCAAAAACGCTTCCGTGAAGACCTTGCCCGCCGCCTGCGTCCGTGGCGGCACATCCGCGCAAAGACGGCACACCCCCTGCTTTCAGGCTTTCCCGACAGGCTGGCGTGCCTTGCGGATGATTCTGGCTGCTACCGCTTTCCTTCGGGCAGGCTTGCCGCCCTCCCAAAAGAAGAGCTTGCAAAGGGAGCATCTCTATCCCGCTGGATCATCGCACCGGAGGCAGACGCGGGTGAAAGGACGGGACGCATCTACCGCTGGGTAAATGTGGCTGAAAGCGACATAAAGGACTTCCTTGACGCACACAGCCACACGGAAGTAAGCACGGCGTTTGCAGAAAACGGCTCGCTTAAAAAGACCGCCAGCCGCTGCTATGGCAAGATAGTGCTGTCAAAGAAGGCAGTCAAAGCAGAGGGCGCGGACTTTGCTGATGCCGTCTGCCGCGAGGTGCAGGCAAAGGGATTGCAGTGGCTCCCGCTTTCGGCACAGAGCAAGAGCCTTTTGCTCCGCGCCTCATTCTACCAAGATGCAGATGTGGAAAAGCTCCTCGAGGCGGATGTTTCTGACTGGCTCCCCGCTTTCCTCACAGAGAGTAAGCTCACAGAGGAGGCGGTTTACCAGGCACTGCGCTACCGGCTGCATGGGGAAGAGGTGGACAGGGCTGTTCCCGAACGCCTCACCATGCCCAACGGCAGGACATTCCGCCTGTCCTACGAAAAAAGCAGCGTCTCGGGAGAAATCCATATACGCCCCGTGCTTGAAATCATCATTCAGCAGATATTCGGCTGCTTTGACACTCCCCGCATACGCGGCGTTCCCGTGCTCCTGCGACTGCTCTCTCCCGCCCGCCGTCCCTTGCAGGTAACTGATGACCTTGCCAATTTCTGGCAGCACACATGGCCGGACATCTGCAAGGAGATGAAGGGGCGCTACCCCAAGCATAACTGGGACTACCGCAAGCCAAAATAAGAAAACTCTTATGATTTTCTATCTATATTATTTAGTATAAATCCGCTATACTAGAGCGCAGATGATGAAACTCCCGGAACCGGCAAAGATTTTTTTCTTCCTCCTCTTTCTGGTGCTCTGTACCAATGCAAAAGGCATTGCTCAGGAAACGCAGCCGTACATAAATTACCGGGGGCAGCGCGTACCCGCTGACAGCGAGGATTTTTATCCATTGGAACTGAGTACGGAGCCTTATGGACAAAATCAAGCATTTCTTTCTATAGACATCATCTTCAGCCAGCCCGTTGATCCGCGCTCGATAAAGCGGGAGAAAATCATCGTGAACAAGCACGAGCTTTCGCCCGCAAGCTCCTTCCATTTCAACAAAGAAGCGAACCTCCTCAGGCTGCTTATCAGGGAACAGCTGCCCACTTTCTTTTCCTTTTCTCTGGAAGACGTGCAGTCATACAGCGGCAGGGTGATGGAGAAATTCCTCATCGAAAAGCTTGGAAGAGAGGACAAGCTCCTCTACGACAGAGAGGACGGTACATGGAAAAAGTCCTGATAGTGGAAGACGATGCCGGCATAGCGGATTTTGTCAGCCTTGAGCTGCAGCACGAGGGCTACACCACCGTGCTCGCGGACACAGGGCGGAAGGGGCTTGATGCCTTTGAAAAGGAAAATCCTGACCTTATCCTGCTTGACATTATGCTGCCGCAGCTCAGCGGGCTTGAAGTGCTGCGCCGCATACGCAAAAGCTCCTCAGTGCCCGTCATACTGCTTACCGCACGCGGCGAAACCTACGACAAGGTGAACGGACTCAACGCAGGGGCGGATGACTATCTTGCAAAGCCATTTGAAATTGAAGAGCTGCTCGCCCGCATGGGGGCAGTGCTCAGGCGCACGCTGCACAGCACGGTGCCGCAGCTTAAAAACCGAGCCTTAGAGCTTTTTCCAGACAGCATGAAGGCAACGCTTGGCGGCAGCCCCCTTTCCCTGTCAAAGACAGAGTTCCTCATGCTCAAATACTTTATGGAGCACCAGAACACCGTCCTTTCCCGTGACCAGATCATCAGCGGCGTGTGGGGAGAGGAGCATTTTATAGAAGAAAACAACGTGGATGTCTACGTGGGCTACCTGCGCGCCAAGATTGACCAGAGCACGGGGGAAACATACATCAGGACCGTGCGCGGCGCGGGCTATCTGATGGACGGCGGCACGGATGGCGCATGAGCATATCAATCAAGCTTTCACTGCGCTTTATGCTTTTGCTCACGGTGGCAGTGCTTTCGATGTCAGTGCTCTTTTCCTTTGTGCTGCGCTACTTCGTAAGGATGCAGCAGTCTGCGGATGTGGAAAACGCGGCAAAGAAAATCGAACAGGAACTTGAATCCGGCGCGAAAAGCCCCGCAGTCCCCTACTTCATCACCTACACGGTCTACGACGCGCAGGGGAAAAACATCCTCTACACAAACGACCCCTTCCTGCCCCTGCTTGGAGACAGCGACGGCAAGGCAGTGCGCTACATTTCAAGCAATTACTTTATAGACGGCGACCTGAACATACTCTACTATGCAAGCCCCTATACCCATCGGGGACGAAAGCTCATCATTGAAACCGCGCTGAATATGGACACAGATTCCTCCTCCCTTGCGCAGAGGGGCATTCCCCGCACGCTGGCACTGGCGACAATCCCCGTGCTCGGCATTTCCTTCCTGTTTTCGCTCTTTCTGACGAGGAACACGATGAAGCCCGTCGTCAGGATGACGCAGGAAGCGCGGCGCATAGGCAGCGAAAACCTCGACAAGCGGCTGAGCATAAAGCACAAGCCGCCCCACACGGACGAAAACGACGAGCTGGCGGAAACCTTCAACGAGCTTTTCGCGCGGCTCAAGGCGGACTTTGACCGCGAGCGCAGCTTTACGAGCGATGTTTCCCACGAGCTAAAGACGCCGGTAGCCGTCATCTTGGGACAGGCGAACCTTTTGCGCCGCTGGGGAAAGAAAGATGCCGTGCAGACAGAAAAATCCATCGGCATCATCTTAAAGGAAGCCCGCTCCATGCAGTCGATAATAGAAAACCTGCTCCAGCTTTCCCGCCTTGAAAGTGGCAGGAGGACTGCGGTCATAGAGAATGTCAAACTGGAAGAAATCTTTGCGCGGATAAAGGAAGAGATGGCATCTTTCGCGCCAACGGCGGATTTAGTCATTGAGGGAGATACAGACGGCACGCTCCGCACAGACAGGGAGCTTTTGCACCAAGTCTGCACGATTGCCGTCACAAACGGCATCAAATTTGCCCTCGCGGAGGGAAAGGAGCCCTCCGTCACCATACGCGCGGAAAACAAGGGAACGAGAATCCGCATTCTGGACAACGGACCGGGCTTCAGCGAAGAGGTGCTGCCCCACATCTTTGAGCGCTTTTACCGCGGAGACAGCTCGCACAACCGTGCGGCTGGAGGCTCAGGGCTGGGGCTTTCCATTGCAGAAAGCATCATGCGCATCCTCGGCGGCAGCATACGGGCGCTGAACCGCCCCGGCGGAGGGGCAGAAATAGAGCTCAGTCTCCCAGCACGCAGTTCTGGATGAAGTCCCCCACCCCGCCTTCATTGTTATCCTTATCGGTGACAAAATCCGCAATTTCCTTGATGTAGTCAAGCCCGTTGCGCATGGCGACGCCGTAGCGGCAGAGGCGGATCATGCTCTCGTCGTTCATGCTGTCGCCAAAGCCCATCGTCCCCTCCTGCCCTATGCCGATATGCTCTGCAAGCCAGCTGACCGCCTCGCCTTTGCCGCAGTTCGGGGGGAGCACTTCCAGAAAGTAGGGCTTGCTCGTAAAGACGACAGCTCGTTCGCCAAAATCAGCCTTGAGCTGTGCCTGCAAGCCCTGCAGGACATCCGGCTCTCCGGGAATGAGCATCTTGGGGAAGCCCTTTTCCATAAAAGCGTCATAGTCGGGCACAGCGACTCCTTTCAAGCCGCAAAGGTCAACGTCGAGCTTTGTCCATTTCGTTTCCTCGCGGTAATAGATGGTGTCAGGGGAATAGACCTCGGTGCGCAGCCCCAGCTTTTCTGCAGCTTTGTCGGCATGGCGCAGGATATCCGGCGCCACGGTGCGGCTGTATATCTGCTTGCGGCTGTGCAGGTCAAAGATGCTGCAGCCATTGATGGCTATGATGTAGCGCCCCGCCTGCGTTCCCGCTATATTAAGGGTACGCACGTAGGGCAGTATGGCATCCTCTGCCCGCCCAGAGCAAAGCACGATGTATATGCCGAGCGCGGCAGCACGCCGCAGGGCACGCACATTTTTTTCGGGAATAAGCGTGTCTTTGTCCAGCAGCGTGTCATCGAGGTCGAGCGCGATGAGGGAAACGGGAAGCTTTTCCTTTGCCATACTAGCGCACCAGCTTGCGGTACATGGTCTTGTGGGGCCTGTCCGCATCATCGCCGAGCATTTTCCGACGCCATTCGGCATAGTCGCTCCAGCTGCCCTCAAACCACTTTACCTCGGAGTTGTTCTCAAAGGCGAGAATATGCGTGCAGATGCGGTCGAGGAAATAGCGGTCATGGCTGATGACGAGCACCACGCCCGCAAACTGGTTGATTGCCTCTTCCAGAGAGCGCGAGGTGGAAATGTCGAGGTCGTTAGTCGGCTCGTCAAGGAGCAGGACGTTGCCCGCCTCTTTGAACATCATACCCATATTCAGGCGGTTCTTCTCGCCGCCGGAAAGCACGGAAACCTTCTTGTTCTGTTCCGCCCCGTTGAAATTAAACCAAGAACAGTAAGCGCGGCTGTTCACCTCGCGGAGCGCGCCGTTCACCGGACGTCCCTTTTCGTCAACAGCGCCAAGCTTTATCAAATCCGCTCCGCCTGAGAGCGTTTCCCACACGGTCTTGTTGGGGTCAAGTTTGGAGCGCATCTGGTCGACATAGACAAGCTTCACCGTCTCGCCAATCTTGAGCACACCGGAATCAGGCTTTTCTTCGCCCTCGCTGCCATCAGGCATAAGCACCTTCTGCCCCGTGGCGCTCGCAATCATCTTGAAGAGCGTCGTCTTGCCGGCACCGTTCGGTCCGACAATGCCCACCACGGCTCCGGCGGGGATATGGAAATCAAGCTTTTCAAAGAGGACGCGCTCATCGAAGGACTTAGTGAGCCCTTCCGCATCTATGACGAGGTTCCCAAGGCGCGGACCTGCGGGAATGGAAATCTGGCTGTCGCGAAGCTTGACGCGCTTTGACTCTTCGGCAAGCAGCTGCTCATAGCGCGTGATGTGCTCCTTGTGCTTTGCCTGCCTGCCCTTTGCGCCCGCATGAATCCATTCAAGCTCTTCCTGCATTTCCTTCTGGCGCACAGATGCCTGCTTTTCTTCAAGTGCAAGCCGCTTCTGCTTTGCTTCCAGCCATGCGGAGTAGTTGCCTTTGAAGGGGTAGCCCTCGCCCCTGTCCATCTCCAAAATCCATCCCGCCACATTGTCAAGGAAGTAGCGGTCGTGCGTAATGGCGATGACAGTGCCCTGATAATTCTGCAGGTGCCGTTCAAGCCACGCCACCGTTTCCGCATCGAGGTGATTCGTGGGTTCGTCCAAGAGAAGGATGTCCGGCTGCTGCAGGAGCAGGCGGCACAGGGCAACGCGGCGGCGCTCACCACCGGAAAGCACATCCACAACCTGTTCCGCGGGCGGACAACGCAGGGCATCCATCGCAAGCTCCAAGTTGGCATCAAGGTTCCATGCGTCTGCGGCATCAAGCTTGTCCTGCAGCTCGGCCTGCCGTGCGCAGAGCTTGTCGTAGTCAGCATCGGGGTCGCCGAAAGCTTCGTTCACCTTGTCGAATTCCGCAAGCAGGTCAGTGATGGGCTTTACGCCTTCCATCACGATGTCTTTCACTGTCTTGCCCGCTTCCAGCTGGGGCTCCTGTTCAAGATAGCCGAGCGTGTAACCGGGGGAAATATGGGTCTCTCCCGCAAAGTCCTTGTCCACCCCTGCAAGAATCTTGAAGAGCGAAGACTTACCCGCGCCATTCTCGCCGATGACGCCTATCTTTGCCCCATAGTAATAGGAAATGCTTATATCCTTGAGGACCACCTTCGTGCCGTAGGAGCGCGACACCCTCTCCATTGAATAAATGATTTTTTTATCATCAACAGTCTTTGCCATAGCGCTTGTATTATATAGAAGAAAAAAGAATAAGTCCACTGTGCTTGCAGATTGTTATACAATGCAATTTTTCCGTGTCATTCGTAAGCGATTTTGTCAAGTTAAGCACCTAAAAATTTAGGGACTTTT
>CAKZZK010000101.1 GCA_937885235.1 uncultured Treponema sp. | reverse complement strand
GGATGCCCGCATACCTGTAGGCGTGGAGCTGGCAAAGCTGCTTGCGGGCGGCACTATCTAAGACTAGAGCCGTAAAACAATCACATTATTATAGAAGAAAATGAGCGTACAGGCACACCCCCGAACGCTCTAGCCTATACGCACGAATGTCCACGGACTATATGCATAAATATCCACGGCGATATGCACAAATATCCACGGCTATGTGTACAAATATCCACGGCGATGTGCACGAATGTCCACGGCGATGTGCATAAATGTCCACGGCTATGTGTACAAATATCCACGGCGATGTGCACGGATATCCACGGCAATGTGCATAAATATCCACGGCAATGCGCATAAATGTCCACGGACTATATGCATAAATGTCCACGGACTATGCGCACAAATGCGTATAGCCCGCAAGGCCACCCACACGTTTTACCAAGCTCTCCCGCCAAGCATCACGCCAGCATAGTGGAAGCAAGCAAAAGCTTGGTATACGGGTGCTGCGGATGGCTGTAAATCTCCTCCGCAGGCCCCTCTTCCACAATTGTTCCCCGGTACATGACAGCGATGCGGCTGCACAGATAGTAGACAACGTTCAGATTATGCGATATAAACAGCAGCGACAGCCCAAGGCGCTCATGCAGTTCCTGCCACAGGTTCAAAATCTGCGCACCCACGGACACATCAAGGGAGGAAATGGCTTCATCGGCAATGACAAGCTTTGGGCGGAGCATGAGCGAAGCTGCGATGCACACGCGCTGCCGCTGCCCCCCGCTCAGTTCAGCGGGGTAACGCCCCTTGTAGTCCGCATCGAGCCCCACAAGGTCAAGCATCTCGTCCACGCGCCGCTGCCGTTCCGCCCTGCTGCCAAGCCTGTGGATGCAGAGGGGCTCTTCCAGCGTTGCCCCCACGGTACGCCGCCCGTCAAGCGCAGCAAGGGGATCTTGAAACACCGCCTGCACGCTGCGGTAAAACTGCCGCCGCTGTCCCCTGCCCCGTCGGTCACAGCTAATCCCGTCCACAGTGACAGAGCCCTCAAAGGGGAGCAGTCCCAGCACCGCCTTCCCGAGCGTTGACTTGCCAGAGCCGCTCTCCCCGACAAGGCCAAGGAATTCCCCCTTCCGCACCGTCAGATTCACCTTGCTGAGCACGGGCACACCGGGGCGGTAACAGCAGTCAAGGTTTTCCACTGTTAAAATTCTGTCGTCACTATTCGCGCCCATAAGCAAATCCTTCCATGCCGTCAGGCAGGTGGCAATACACCGTATGCGAAAGAGAAAGAGCAAGCGCCGGAGGAGCAAGCTCAAAACAGCATGAACGAGCCTTAGGACAGCGCGGGGCAAAGGGGCAGGGAGCTTTCTGCTCAGACACCGCGGGCACCCGTCCGGGAATGCAGTCCAAGGGCTGCCCCTTCCTGCTCTTGTCGGGAATAGAGCGCAAAAGCCCCCGCGTGTATTCATGGGCGGGCCAGGAAAGCAGCTCTTCCATGCGCCCCCGCTCCACAATCTTTCCAGCATACATAACGGCAAGCGATGTACACAGATTTTTGACAAGTCCCAAATCATGAGAGATGAACAGGATAGCGGTTCCGTAGTCCCTGTTGAGCCCCCTGAGCAGCTCCAGCACCTGCGTCTGCGTGTTCACATCGAGGGCGGTGGTGGGTTCATCTGCAATCAGCAGGCGGGGGTGGCAGATTGCCGCCATCGCAATCATCACGCGCTGCCTCATGCCTCCCGAAAGCTCGTGCGGGTAGCTCTTCATGAGCCTTTCCACATCGCGGAGCCCCACAGCTGTCAACGCTGCACGCACCCGCTCCCTGCGCTCATCGCGTTTCAAATTAGAGTGAATCTTAAGCGGCTCTTCAACCTGAGCCTGTATCCTCATCAGGGGATTCAGAGAACTCATCGGCTCCTGAAAGACCATCGCTATATCTCTTCCGCAAAGGCTGCGCCGCTCCCGCGGAGGCAGGGAAAGCATATTCTGCCCGCCAAAGACGACAGCGCCCCCCGCAAGCTCCGCTCCTTCAGGAAGCAGCCCTTCTATGGAAAGCGAAGTGAGGCTCTTGCCGCAGCCGCTTTCCCCCACGAGCCCAAAGACCTCGCCTTTGTGAACCGAAAGGCTCACACCGTCCACAGCCAGACAGCGCCTGCCATGGGAGGGAACGGAAATGCAGAGATTTTCCAGTCTGAGCAGCTCTTCGCTATCGTTTCCCGCCGACATGGCTACAGCCCTCCCCGTCCAAAGCGTTTGCGAAGCCCTTCGCCCAGACAGTTAAATCCCACTATGGTCAGCACTATCATCAGCCCCGCAGAGAGCGCATACCACGGAGACTTAAAGATGACGCCCTGCGCCTCGTTGAGCATCCAGCCCCAGCTGGGTGCAGGAGGCTGTATCCCCAGTCCCAGATAGCTCATGCTCGACTCCGCAAGGATTGCGTTGGAAAAACCTATTATAATAGAAGGAAGTAACACAGGCATGATGTTCGGGTAGATGTGCACAAGCAAAAGGCGCAGGTGGGAAGCCCCGTAGACGCGGTAATTCTGTATAAACTCAGACTCCTTGTACTGCATCGTCCCCATGCGCACAATGCGCGCGTAGCTTGGCACAAACATAATGCACAGGGCAAGGATAATCGTGTACTGCCCGTAGTCCATCACCGTCACAATCACCAGCGCAATGAGGATGCCGGGAAAAGAAGTGAGGGCGTCTATCATACGCATGAGCGTTTCGTCCACTATGCCGCCTATGTAGCCCGCGGCAAGCCCCAGCACGCTGCCCGTCACCGTGCTTACTGCCACCGTAGAGGCTGCGACAAAGAGCGTAAAGCGCGCCCCCACCATAAGACGGCTGAAAATGTCCCTTCCCAGCATGTCCGTTCCCGCAAGGTGGGCAAGGGAAGGAGGCTGGCTGCGCGCCGCTATGTCCATAGCCATGATGTTGTACGGCGTATAGACAAAGCTTACAAGGGCAAGCAGCAGGACTGCCGCCGTCAGCGCCGAACCCACGGCAAGTTCCACAAATCCTTCTTTCTGTGCGACCTGCATGGCGTCAGTCCTTAAAGCGTATGCGGGGATCTATGAACTGCACGGCAATATCAACCAGAAAGTTCACCAGCACCACAATGCCCGCAATGTAAAGCACAAGGCTCTGCGTCAGGGGAAAGTCGCGGGAAGTGACGGAAGAAATCAAAAGCCTGCCTATTCCCGCAATGCCAAAAACCTGCTCCACAATGATGGAGCCGGAAAAAATGCTGCCTATCATCATGCCCAAAAGCGGCATGACGGACACGAGGGTGTTCTTGAACACATGGACTGCAAGCACACGGACGGGAGCGCAGCCCTTGCTCCGCGCCGTGCGCACATACCCCGCCCCCAGCTCAGAGGCAACGGCTGCCCCCACATACTTCGTCAGGATGGCAATCTGCGGCAGCGCAATGGTGACGGCAGGAAAAACCATAAAACGCAGGAACGCAGGAAAATCTTCCGCATAGCCCACATACCTGCCGGGCGCAAAGAGGTGCAAGGTCAGTCCAAAGATCCAGATGACGATGATGCTTAGAAAAAAGTCCGGCACGGATATGCCTACGATGGTAAATGCCCGCACCAGCCTTCCCGCAATGCCGCCCCTCTGCCGCCCCGCAGCTATGCCCAAAGGCAGGGAGACAAGCAGCGTCAGCACGAGCACCATGAGCCCCAGAATGAAGGTCACGGGAAGCCGCACGGCAAGCAGCTCTGCCACTGGCTTTCGGTATTTGAGGGAAACACCCAGATTTCCGCGGAGCAGCCCGCCGATCCAGTCCGCATACTGGGCAGCAAGCGCTTTGTCCGTCCCCAGCTCTTCGCGCAGGGCGGCAAGCCGCTCCTCTGAGGCTTCCGTGCCAAGGATGAGGAGCGCAGGATCACCGGGAATGATATGGAAAGCAAAAAAGACCGCGCACGAAACAAAAAAGAGCGTCACCACAAGGGCAAGCGCCTTGCGCACGATGTATGACAGCCTGCCGTCCATCGCTACTTCGAGGTCATAACGTACACGCCGTCCCACACAGCGGGCAGCCCGTTGGCAAGGAAGTATTTGCAGCGGTCAATAAAGATGTCCGAGGAGGCATCAGGAGGATAGCACTTCTGCGCTTCAACAAAGTAACGCAGCGCCTGCCGCAGTTCGTCGGGATTTTTCTTTTCCTGCGGAGTTTCGCTTCCAAGCAGGTAGAGGCGGATGCCCTCGTTGAATATCTCCGCAGCTTCAATCCTGTCGGGAATAACCTCGTCCCGCAAGCCGAGTATGCTGTAGAGCTGCACAGGCTTTTTCACGTTCACCACCTGCACGCAGTCTAGGGTGCGGGCTACAAGCAAGCCTTCTTTGTCGCCAGCGTTGGCAGACTTCCAGGTGCTTTCAGAGCACATGATCCATGAGTTGTACGCCTTGTTTGTTCCCTCAAGGCGGGAAGCGAGGTTCACGTTGTTGCCCATAATCGTGTAGTTGATTTTCTTTACCGTGCCCATATTGCCCACAACCATATCGCCCGTGTTTATGCCCACGCGGGACTCAAGCCTCATGGGGATGTCGTGGTCAATGTCAAAGTGTTTTCTATTATATTCATCTTCAACCTGCTTCATGCGTATTCCCGCAACACAGGCGTTGAAAGCATGGTTGGGGTCGTCGAGCGGCGCACCAAAGAAGGACACGATTTCATCACCGACGTATTTATCTATCGTTCCCTGATTGTCCATGATGGCATCGCTCAGGTGGCCGAGGTATTCGTTCAGGATGGCGACAAGGCGCACGGCTCCGTGAGACTCTCCCTCCTCGTTGTTGATCATCTCCGTAAAGCCTGAAAACTTCTTCACGTCAGAAAAGAGAGCCGTCATAGTCCTGTTTTCACCGCCCAGACGCAGCTTTGAAGGATCGCGCACAATCTGGTTTACCACCTCAGGGGCAACGTAGGCGTCCATACCGCGGCGCAGGGTGCTTCGGTCTTTTTCAACGGCGACAAAGTTCAAGACAAGCTGGGCAACATAGGTGCTGATGACGAGCAGGAGGGGGATAAACAGCGGTATGTAGATTTTGAACAGCACCATGAGCAGCACCAGCACGGTGATGGGAATAAGCACGTAGCCAAGCTCCACCACATTCTTGCGGGAATTTCCCTGCCGCCTCGTGAGCACAATGATGACAAGCGCACAGACAAAGGCAAGCGCCATGCCGTACCACACGGAGAGCGGGCGGATAAAGCGTTCCTGCAAGATAGTGTTGACGACGTTTGCATGGGTGCCGAGGTTTGCATAGCTGCGCTCGTAGGGGGTAACGCCCAGATCAGTACTGGAAGTAGCAGAGTTACCGATGAGACAGAAAGCATTGGGGAGCTTTTCCTTAAGCTCATCATAAAAACTTATGAAAGCTTCATAGTCCTTGTTTATGCCGGTAAAATAAGAGTTATAGTCGCTCTGCACCTGCACGATGGTGTCCTCGTCAGCCATACCGGCAGCAGCAACGGCATCAAGCATGGCAAAGAACTCGTCCTTGGCTTCTGATGCCATATATGCCGCCAGCGCTTCATAAAACTGTCCGCGCAGCTCAAAAAAGGCACTGTATTCATCATCAGAAGGACAGCCCTCTTCGGGCACCCCCTTGGAAAGATAGCCGCGGCAGCGTTCGAGCAGGGAGCTGCGCATTTCCCGTATCTGCTGATAGAGGGCGAGCAGCTCCTGCGCCTGCGTATAGTAGCCAAGGTCATAGCCGTCGCTGTCGCCCAGCCTGACGGTGGTGATGTTGGAAAGATTTTTGACGATGCGCTCCTCGCAGCGGTCAAGCTCATAGAGGTAGAGCGCCGAAATGTGCTTGAAGCTCCTCAGATAGCCTCGGCGGCTCCAGTTGATGAGCATACAGCCGTTTTCATCGAGGGGAATATGGATATCCTTCACTCGCTCGCTGCCGGGCAGGCGGGCATCGCGCAGGATGAGAGAATGTTTCGTGCGTTCAAGCTGCTGCACGTCTAGATACGAAAGCAGAGGGGCAAAGGAAAGCTGGGGAACGTAGAGGGAGGAATCGAGCTGCGTTACAGTGAAGACACCGTCCTCTTCCTGCCAGTCAAGCAGCTTTTCGGGATCGGGGTGGTGCAGCAGCTCTATGCGGCGGCGGGTACCGTCTCTGTCAACGACGACGTTTGTCACACCCAGCCCCTGCGAAAAGCGGATAAACTCATAGCGCGCCGGATAGAAGCCACGGTATGACTTCTGTTCCCGCGAGACAGCCTGATTGCCAAGTTCTATGCGGCCGTCGCCGTCGTACACATTTTTCAGCAGAAAGTTATCCGCAGCATAGCGGCGGGCACTGATGAAGGCTATATTTTCATCGTTTGCAGAATCGCTGCGGGAGATGGCAGTCCTGTCGTCCACGTCGTTTGCCATATCGATGTTCACCGTCATCCATGAATTGCCGAAAAACTGGACGGCACGGGCAAAGTAGCTGTCGTTGTCTCTCGCAAGGTTCTCTGTGGAAATCTTTATCTCATCGAGGGCAGGATTTACATACTCGCCCACCAGCTGGTTTGAAAGCTCCTGCAGCTCCTCGGAGGAATACATGCCGGAACCCGCAGCCTCGGCAAACTGGGAAATGATGCCGCCGAGGTTCTGCTTTGTCATCTCTATGGCCTCATCAGTTTCTTCCTGAGCGTTGGGCACAAGCGCCTTGCCGGACTTTTGCAGGTATTCAATATCGAATACGATGGTGGAAGCACCGAATTCGCGCAGCCTCACCAGCATATCAGCAATGATGTCGCGGCTCCAGGGCCAGACGCCGATGTCATCGATGGAAGCATCGTTTATGTCTATGAGCAGAAGGTCTTCATCTTCTTCGACAGACTTGCCCGCCCCCAGCAGCATATCGTAGAAGCGGTAGTCTATCTTTACAAACATATTGAAAAATGCAAATGCAGAGCAGACGAGGGAAACAATCAGGAGGACAAGTATATCCAAATTTTTTTTAAAAAGAGCGCTTTTTAAACCATTTTTCATGACAATCTCCTCATTATAGGCTATTATATATGTAGAAAGCTCTAAAAGTTTTTTAGGGTTTTCCGTAAGATGAAAATTACTACCAAATGAGTAGTTGATTTTTTTCTATAATACCACTAATATGGACTTGTTACAAGGACAAGGTATGAAGCGTGCGATAGTATTTTTAGTATTTTGTATGTTCATGACTGCTGCATTCTCCCAGTCTGCGGACAAGGTTACGGATATACTGAATTCCCCGAAGGCGACCTACGGACAGGCAAGCTATATCTGTGCTTCCGCAAAGTCGCTGATTGAGGACGATGCATCCTACGAAGAAGCATTCCAGGTCTTGAAGGAGGAGGGCTTTATCAAAGGCTCTCATTCTGCCGATGAACCGATAAAGATAAAGCACCTTGCAAAGCTTTGCGTAAAGACATGGGATGTCCAGAACAGCATTATGTACAGGATTACGGGGGCATCGCGTTATGCGCTCCGTGTGATGAAGGCAGAGGGGGTGATTGCGGATTCAAAAGATCCGTCAAGCATTCCTTCCGGTATAGATTTGCTGAACATCATCACGGCATGCCTTGACCGTTATGAAACTTCAGAATTCGAGCAGGTGGAAGACTAAGGAGGTCATTATGAAAACACCGGTAAAAACAGCGATTGTTGCCGCACTGGCAATGATGACAGGGCTTTCAGCTTTTGCTGTAGAAGCGAAAGTGACGTCTGTGTCTGGCAAAGTACAGAAACAGGAAAAAGGGGCAAGCGCATGGACTGATGTCAAGCAGAATGACGTGCTCAAAGAAGGAACCATGCTTTCCACGGGCTTCAATTCAAGCGTTACAATAAACATCGACGGCTCAATCTGCACCCTGCAGCCGCTCACGAGGATGTCCTTGGAGCAGCTTTCGCAGAAGGACGTGAGCCAGAACGGAAAAGACAAGACGGTGACAAAGACTGCCCTCTACATTGACACGGGCAAGGCTTCGTTCAAGGTCAATTCAACAGACAAGAAGCTCAATGACTTCAAAGTCCACTCCCCCGCTTCAACGGCTTCTGTCCGCGGTACTGAGTTCACCTTCTATTCTGTGGGAACGGTGAGAACGCTGAACGGGCTTGTAGCTGTTTCCGCAGGAAGGACCCGCGAGCAGGTAGCAAGCACGAGAGATTCGTTCTATGTGGCCCCGGAGGAAAAGCCGAGCGTATTTACCCCCATCAAGGATGTCGGCGGTGGAAACGGCGGCGGTACTCCTGTATTTGCAGGAAACAGCGTGACGACAAACATAGATACGGGCATCAGGCAGGATCCGGTAAGCCAGAAGCAGAGCGCGGCTGGCGGACTGGCGGGCAACACGGCATCTCTTGCGGCTAAGGAGGCAAGGGCGCCGATGACCAGCGGACAGATGGAGCGTCCTCCTGTTGCACCCATCGAAGTCGGCAATACAGAAGTATACGAAGTTTCTGCTTCTTCCAGCAGCAGCACTTCATCTACTTCTTCCAGCACCAGCACTTCATCTACTTCTTCTAGCAGCACTTCATCTGGTGACAGCTCTAAAACAACAGACATAAACATCACCATCAATGTACAGTAAAGCACCATAAGTAAGAAAAAAGGCTGGTCTTGTGACCAGTCTTTTTTGTTTTCTATTGATTTTTTCTGCAATATACGGGATAATAGAAACGTACCCAAAAATACACGGGATGGTTTTACAAATAAAATGAAGAAGATGCGTATAATAATAGCGGTGTTAAGCCTTTCGCTTTTTTGTGTGACATCAGGGGTGGCATTTGATTTTGGCGCGTTGCTGGGCTCTGGCGTAAAAGGCTCTAGAACACATGACAGGGAAGGCGAAGACATATGTGAAACAACCTCTGATTTCAGGCACATGGAAAATTTTTCTGCATGGTTGCGGACGCCCTTAAACAAGAAAGGAAATGTCACGCTTTCCGCACAAGGCTCATTTAACTATGAATTTCTTTGCCGGCAGTATCAGACCGGTAAGCGTTTTTTAGAAAAAAACACAACGGACACCTATTACTGGAATTACTCACTTTATGAAGCCTCTGACTATTGGGACTACACGGCTGATTTAGATTTGCTTAAAATCACTTACATGGAAAAGCCCGCCCCAGACGAAAATCTCACGATTTCGGTGGGCCGATTTCTGTACTGTGACACAACAAATGTTATATTCACGCAGAACTGTGATGGTATGCTGGTTCAGTATTTTTCCCCGAAAGTACAGACAAGCTTTTATGCTGGCTACACAGGATTTCTGAATCAGAAAAATGTCTCCATCCTCACCCAAAATGATGGATATTACGGGAAGGATGTTTATATAGTTCATTCTGAAGACCATACAGATGACAGATGGTATAAAAAGCTTTATGACTGGGCAGATCCCTATTTTGCTTCTGCATTTGCCGTTTCCTTTCCCTACCTCTTCTGCAACCAAACACTGGGTTTTGAAATCAACAGTTTCTTTGGCTCTCGGGGGCCAAGCGAGGTAGAACCGGGCAGTGACAATAATAGGTATTACTTGACAACGAATCTATCCGGTCCTCTGGACAAAAGCTTGACCTATTCTGTAGCGACAACATTCTTCACGCAGGATTTTAAAAAGCTTGGGCTTTTATCACAGTTCAATCTTTCCTACTATTTCAACTACAAGAATGCTTCGCTCACGCTCTCCAGCGTATTTGCAACGGGGGAAAGCAAGCATGTAAGTAGATTTCAGGCTTTCACCAGCAATTCTTCTTCTTATGCGCATATTACAGGGGCAGATTTGCTTGCAGGAGACAACGGTGAGTATTCAGGCATGGTCAAGATGGGGCTTTCCGGTTCTATAAAGCCTGTATCCACTTTCTATATAGTAGCTGGTGCAGACCTTGTAAATAGATGCGCACATAATCTGGTGCGCTACTATGGCTGGCAGTGGTACGGTTCTGCGCAGCTACAGTGTACAAGTGACTGCCAGATTGCATTGACAGGCTACAGTTTCTACGGCAAAGAAGTCTACAATGATTCTGCGGGCGTAAGCTTGACGCTGACTCTCGCATTTTAGGCCTAAACGCTGCGAAATCGAGGCTGCCCAAACATAACCACCATGGCAGATATACAGTACCAAGACATAAACGCGCGGACAATAGATTCGTGGATAAAGGCGGGCTGGGAATGGGGCAAGCCCATTGACCACGCGGTATACGAGGCGGCAAAAAGGGGCTGCTGGGACGTAAAGCTCACGCCGGTAAAGAACGTTCCCCATGACTGGTTCGGGGAGCTTGCGGGAAAGAAGCTTCAGGGGCTTGCCTCTGGCGGCGGGCAGCAAATGCCTGTCTTTGCCGCTTTAGGGGCAGAATGCACCGTGCTTGACTATTCCGAGGAGCAGATAAAAAGCGAACGGCTCCTTGCAGAACGGGAGGGCTACAGCATAGACATCATCCGCGCCGACATGACCAAGCCCCTGCCCTTCGCTGATGCCTGCTTCGACATCATCTTTCATCCTGTATCAAACTGCTACGTAGAAGAGGTAAAACCCATCTGGAAGGAGTGTTACCGCATCCTTAAAAAAGGAGGCGTGCTGCTTGCGGGCATGGACAACGGCATAAACTACCTCTTTGCCGGCGATGACGAAACTCAGGTGGTGAACTCGCTGCCTTTCAATCCGCTCAAAAATCCCGTGCAGAAAAAACAGCTGGAGGACGCGGACTGCGGCATACAGTTCTCACACACGCTTGAAGAACAGCTCGGCGGGCAGCTGGAAGCGGGCTTTACGCTCACCGCGCTGTACGAGGATACCAACGGTTCAGGCCGCCTCCACGAGCTGCACATTCCAAGCTTTCTGGCAAGCCGCGCGGTCAAACTATAGCTATAGCAGACGGCTTGACAGCGCCAGCCTGTTTTGCTAGATTTTAAATATGAAACAACTGATGTTAGGAAACGCGGCTGCCGCCCGCGGTTTGTATGAAAGTGGCTGTGCCGTTGTTTCAAGCTATCCGGGAACGCCGAGCACGGAAATCACAGAAGAGGCGGCAAAGTTTGCAGAAATCTACTGCGAATGGGCGCCTAATGAAAAAGTGGCTTTGGAAACAGCCTTTGGCGCATGCCTTGCGGGCAAGCGGGCATTTTGCGGCATGAAGCACGTGGGGCTGAATGTTGCCGCAGACCCCCTCTTTACGATGAGCTACACGGGGGTAAACGCAGGGCTTGTCATCGGGGTAGCGGACGACCCCGGCATGCACTCAAGCCAGAATGAACAGGACAGCCGCCATCACGCCATCGCCGCGAAAATTCCCATGCTTGAGCCTGCGGATTCCGAAGAAGCCCGCGCCTTTGCACGGCTTGCCTTTGACATAAGCGAGCGCTTTGACACGCCCGTCCTCTACAAGATGTGCACGCGCATAGCCCACAGCCAGAGCATAGTGGAAACAGAAGAGCGCGCAGAAATCGCACAGAAGCCGTATACTAAGGACATCAGCAAATATGTCATGGCTCCCGCAAACGCCATCCGCCGCCATCCCGTCGTGGAACAGCGGTTGAAGGACATTGCCCTGTGGTCAGAGACGAGCGGCATCAACCGCATCGAGGCGGCTGCACCCAAATTTCTGAAAGACGGCAAAGCGGAGGCTGGCGTCATCACGTCTTCCACAAGCTACCAGTATGTAAAGGAGGCTCTCGGCGAGAGCGTTTCCATACTCAAGCTCGGCATGGTGAACCCTCTCCCCGCCGGAATGATACGGGATTTTGCCAAGACAGTGCAGAAAATCATCGTCATCGAGGAGCTTGACCCCGTTATCGAAAGCTTCTGCCGCTCGCTTGACCTTGGCATAGAGATTCACGGAAAGGATATGTTCTCCATCTGCGGCGAGCTGAGCCAGAACGCCATTGCCCGTGCATTTGGAAAAGCCGTTCCCGAAGGAATCAGCTTGGACACTCCCGTGCCCGTGCGCCCGCCCATCATGTGCGCAGGCTGCCCGCACAGGGGTATGTTCTACGCCCTGCACAAGCTCAAGGTGATGGTCTGGGGAGACATTGGCTGCTATACGCTTGGCTCTGTCGCCCCACTTTCTGCGATGGACGTTACGCTGTGCATGGGAGCATCGCTTTCTGGCTTGCACGGCTGGAACAAGGCGGGCGGCGCACAGAACGAGCGCGCTTCGGTGGCTGTCATCGGGGATTCCACGTTCGTGCACTCCGGCATGACAGGGCTTGCCACCATTGCCTATAACCAGTCTGCGTCAACGGTCATTTTGCTTGACAATTCAATCACGGGCATGACGGGGCACCAGCAAAACCCGACCACGGGGAAGAACCTCTACGGAGACCCCGCGGGCCGCATAGATGTGGAGGCGCTCGCGCGGGCAATGGGCATAGACCATGTGCGCGTGGTAGACCCCTACAACATTGCGGAATGCGAGCAGGCAGTAAAAGAAGAACTGGCTTTTGAAGGTCCAAGTCTCATCATCAGCCGCAGGCCCTGCGTGCTCTTGAAGAGCGTAGCACCCAAGCCGCCGCTTGTGGTTGATGAAGCAAAGTGCCGCTCCTGCAAACAGTGCATGAACATAGGCTGTCCTGCTATAGCGATGAAGGGCGGCAAGGCGCGCATTGACCCCACGCTCTGTGTGGGCTGCGGGGTCTGTTCGCAACTGTGCCGCTTTGGAGCATTACCGAACTAATTTCATACCGTTTACGGTGACGAAGGCTATCTTTGTCCCCAGTTCATCCTGTATGTTTATTGCGTACAGGCAGGTGCTGCGGCCGTCTTTTATGAGGGTGGACTCGGCGA
Organism: uncultured Treponema sp.; assembly: GCA_937885235.1. Taxonomy (GTDB): domain Bacteria; phylum Spirochaetota; class Spirochaetia; order Treponematales; family Treponemataceae; genus Treponema_D. The sequence goes on along the minus strand of CAKZZK010000101.1, from coordinate 20,104 downwards.
TGAGGCGGGTTCCCTTTGCTGTGCCGATGAAGCTTATCTGGCTTGCGGTGGAGACGGTCTGTACCTGCCTGAAATTTGCGGAAACGGCAAAGGTAAAGTCTGCCAGCGTAAAGATGGCGCCGCCCATCACTCCGCCGTATGCATTGCGGTGGGCATCGCTGATGGTGAAGGAGCATTTTGCATAGTGCTCCCCTACCTCATCAATGCTTATTCCCGTTGTCGTTGAAGCAAAAATATCTTTCTGGAAGAAAGCGCGGGCTTCTTCCAACGCTGCTGTATCTGCCATACAAACCTCACACCTGCCGCAGGTCTTCCTGGCTGATGGAACGGATGCCTGCCTCATCGAGCACCTTTTCCGTAGCGGGGATATCCGTACAGCGGATAATCATATAGGCGGAATTAGTCTTGCGCCCCGTAAAGCCATACATATACTCAACATTGCGCCCGTTGTCGGCAAGCAGCTTGAGGATTTTGTTCAGGCTGCCCGCCTCGTCGGGAATTTCAATCGCAATGACAGAGGTGATGTTTACTATGTACTCCGCCTTTCTGAGCGTCTCCGCCACATCGTCGGGATTGTCCACAATGATGCGGGCAATGCCGAAGTCACTCGTGTCCGCAATGGCAATCGTCCGCATATTGATGCTGTTGCGGGCAAGGTCATCGGTCAGCTCCGAGAGGGCTTTCTGGCGGTTTTCCAAAAAAATTGAAATCTGTTTGATGGTCATGACTTCCTCCTAATCATGCAGCTTGCGGGTATCTATGACGCGCTTTGCCTTGCCTTCCGAGCGGGCAATGCTCTTGGGGGCAACCAGAGTCACCTTCGCCTTTATCTGCAACACTGTGAGCAGCGCGGCTTCGAGCGCTTTTTCCTGCTTGTTTATCTCCGCGATGACGTCGCTGAATTTCTCCGGCACCATCTCCACTTTGATTTCAAAGGTATCGGTATTGTTCACCCTGCCAACGATGATCTGGTAGTTCGCCGGATAGCCGTTCTGCAGCAAGACGCCTTCAATCTGGCTCGGGAACACATTCACGCCGCGTATGATAAGCATATCGTCAGTGCGCCCCATGGGCTTGGACATACGCACGAAAGTCCTGCCGCAGGGACACGGAGCCCTGTTGAGCACGCCGATGTCTTTGGTGCGGAAGCGCATGAGGGGGAAAGCCTTCTTGGTGATTGCCGTAAAGACAAGCTCCCCCTTTTCGCCGTCGGGAATCCGTTTGCCTGTATCGGGGTCAATCGTCTCTATGATGAAGTGGTCTTCGTTGACGTGCATGCCCTTCTGCTCTGCGCATTCATAGGCAACGCCCGGTCCCATGACTTCGGTCAGACCGTAGATGTCATACGCCTTGATGCCGAGGGATTTCTCTATGTCCCGCCGCATCTCTTCGGTCCAAGGCTCTGCGCCAAAGATGCCCGCTTTCAGGCAGATGTCGGCAGGGCTCAGCCCCATATCATGCAGGGTTTCGCCGAGGTAGGCGGCATACGAGGGGGTGCAGGCAAGCACGGTGGAGCGCAAATCCTGCATAAAGGTAATCTGCCGCTTGGTATTGCCTGAGGAAATGGGGATAACCTGCGCCCCCAGCTTTGTTGCCCCGCCATGCAGTCCGAAGCCGCCGGTAAAGAGGCCGTAGCCGTAAGCCACCTGCACGATGTCGTTTTCATCGGCTCCCACCGCGACAAGCTGACGGGCGGTGCATTCGTCCCAAATGTCGAGGTCTTCCTTTGTGTAGCCCACGACAATCTGCTTGCCCGTCGTTCCCGAAGAGGCATGGATGCGCACCACTTCGCTCATCGGCACGGCAAAAAGCCCGTAGGGGTAGGTCTGCCGCAGGTCGTCCTTGCAGGTAAAGGGGATTTTGTCCAAATCTTCAAGTCCGTGGATGTCATCAGGGCTGACGCCTGCTTCTTCACAACGCTTGCGGTAATACGCCACGTTTTCATAGACATGGCGGAAGTTTTCCACAAGGCGCTCGCCCTGCAGCTTCCGCAAGGCTTCGTTCGGCATACATTCTTTTTCTTTCTGAAAATATTTTAAAGCCATAGTTCTATCTCCTTCCCAGCAAGAACGCTTTTTTATTCACTTCAAGAAAGCGGGGCTTTACCTGCTTTTCGATGGCTCGAAGCCATGCGTCTTCTGGAAAATCCATATACCGTGAGAGGCGGCCCAAAAGCACGATGTTTACCGCCTTTGCCGTTCCTGCCTCTTCCGCAAGCGCAAGGCAGTCCAGAGCGTCCAGCTTTACGCCCGCCTTGCGAAGTTTTTCTTCCAGCTGCTGCGGATATTCTGCCGCTCCGGTAATGACGGGCATGGGGTCTATCTGCTGTGTGTTCACCACCACCTGTCCGCCTTTCTTGAGGTATTCCGCATAGCGGGCTGCCTCCAAAAGCTCAAAGGAAACGATGAAATCTGCGCTTCCCTTGTCCACAATCGGGGAATAGACTTTTTTTCCATAGCGCACATACGTGACCACGGAACCGCCCCGCTGGCTCATGCCATGTACCTCGCTCACCTTGACGTCATATCCGGCATCAAGCAATACCTGCCCAAGCGTCTTGGAGGCAAGCAACGCCCCCTGCCCGCCCACGCCGACTATCAATATATTCGTTACCATAATCTGCTTTATCTTAGCACAAAACGATTATCGTTTCTACTGGGAGTATGGACATCTGAAGAAAATCTATACTTAACAGGGAAGAGTTATGACCCTTGTTTGAAAGCAGGAAAACGGTTATGATGGGCGAATGGACTGGTCAAAGATAAAAGAGCTGTTTTTTTACGGGGTTTTCGGCGTACTGACGACGGTGCTGAACCTTTTCGTGTTTTTCGTTTTCCGAGACAAGCTGCGGCTTCCGCTGATTACCGCAAACACCATCGCCTGGATCATCGCCGTCGTTTTTGCCTTCGTGACGAACAAGCTCTTCGTGTTCAACAGCAAGAGCTGGGAACCAGCGGTATGGGTCAAAGAGCTGGTGGAATTCTTCAGTTCCCGCATCTTTACCTTCATCGTTGAAACAGTCCTGCTCTTCCTGAGCGTGAAGGTCTGCCACCTTAACGAAAAACTCTGCAAGGTTGCCATAACCGTGCTCGTCATCATACTGAACTACGTGCTGAGCAAGCTGTGGGTCTTTAAGAAAAAAACGAACGGATAAACACGACGACAAAGATTGCCGCCACGATAAGGCGGAGCCCCGTCCCCGTCAGAAAGCCCAGAAAAGAGTAGCAGGCGGAACGAAACGCCTTTTTGAAATCGCTGTAGTCGTGGAAAAGTTCACCCACAAGCGCGCCGATGAACGGTCCCAGCAGGATGAGTAAAATCTGTCCGGTGAACATACCCACAAACACACCGACAATCGCGCCCGTGCTCCCCGCTTTCGAGCCGCCTGACTTCCTCGTAAAATACGAAGGCACAAGGTTGTTCACTATCTCTACCGCCACACAGACAAGCGCCGTCCCAATCAGCACAGGCCATGGCAGGGACGTTCGGGAAACAAAGTGCCCCACAAGCAGTCCGCCCCAGCAGAGCGGCGTGCCGGGAATGCCGGGAATCACACAGCCAATGATGCCCACGATAAAAAGCAGCGCCGCCGCTACGATGAGGGCTATATCCAGAAAAGCAGAAGCGAAAGCCATCAAAGACCAAGCGGCGCAAGGCTCCGCGCCAGAATGCCGTGGACATGGGCAATGACCATGCCGTAGTTGGTGACTGCCGTACCGCAGGCTTCACAGGAAGCGATACGCATCTTCATCTCTCCCGCGCTGAGCATACAACCGCCGCAGTGTATGACCAGCGAATAAGGAGAAAGGTCCTCTGGAAAATCGCCCCCGCTGGTGAATGCAAAGCGCAGGTTTTTGCCCGTAAATTCCTTGACCCAAGCGGGAAGCTTGACTGTGCCGATATCCCCGCACTGGCGGTGATGCGTACAGCCCTCGCTGATGAGCACCACATCGCCATCCTGTCGCGAAGCAAGGCGCCGCACTCCCCGCACAGAGGAAAGCAGCGTGCCCCGACAGCGAGCCATGAGTATGGAAAAGCTGGTAAGGGGAACGGCAGGCGGCAGAGCTTTATTGACCGCGCCAAAGACCTGAGAATCAGTGATGACAAGGGAGGGCGCTTCGGGAAGCAAGGCAAGTGCGCGGGGCAGCATTTCAGGCGTGCAGGCAAAGGGAATTGCCCCCGCGTCTAGAACGTCACGCAGAACCATCTGCTGAGGCAGGATAAGCCTTCCCTTGGGCGCGGCAGCATCTAGAGGGATGACGAGCAGCACCGCATCCCCGGGATGCAGGAGATCCGCCACCAGATGGGATTCCACTTTCGCCTGCTTTCCCAGAGCCGCAAGGCTTTCCTTTAGCGTCTGGATATTCGTTCCCTCTCTGGCGCTCACCGAAAGAGCGGTAAAGCCCGCCACCGCTTTGGGAACAGAGCCAGAAGCAAGCAGGTCGCATTTGTTATACGCGATGAGCGCGGGAATATGTTTTTCCTCAAAAAGCGAGAGCAATTCCCTGTCCTGCGCCCCCAAGCCAAGCGCAGCGTCTACCACGAGCACAGCAAGGTCTGTATGACCGAGCACCTGCCGCGCCTTGCGTACCCGCAGAGTCCCCAGTTCGCCCTCATCGTCTATGCCCGGCGTGTCGATGATGAGCACCGGCCCGAGGGGCAGCAGCTCCATCGCTTTTTTCACCGGATCGGTGGTCGTGCCCGCGCACGGGGAAACGAGGCTCAGCTCCTGCGCCGTAACGGCATTCACCAGACTCGACTTTCCCGCATTCCTCTTGCCAAAAAAGGCTATGTGCATCCGTTCCAATTCTGCCATATATTTCCTGCCCTAGATGTAATTTCGCCCGATGCAGTGCAGCTCTATGCCAAATTCTTCCATTATATATGGCTCGTACTGATTGCGCCCGTCAAAGATGACAGGTTCCTTGAGCAGGGACTTTATCCTGCCAAAATCAGGATTGCGGAACTGCTTCCATTCCGTAACCAAAATGAGGGCATCGGAACCTTCAAGGGGACTCCACATATCATCTTCATAGGTAATGCTTCCGGCGGGAATATGCGCAAGGTATTTCTTTGCCATCTCGTAAGCCTGCGGGTCGTAGCTCCTGATTTTAGCGCCGTGCTGAACTAAATCGGTGACAATGGTGATGGACGGTGCCTCGCGCATATCGTCTGTCTGCGGCTTAAAAGAGAGCCCCCACAGCGCAAAGGTCCTGCCGTGCAAATCTTCGCCGTATTTTTTGATGACGCGCTCAGCGACCAGATGCTTCTGGGCAGTGTTCACCTCGTCAACAGCATGGGCAATCCGCATCTCCACGCCCGCCCGCCGTCCTGCCTGCGCAAGTTCGCGCACATCCTTGGGAAAGCAGGAGCCGCCGTAACCGCAGGAAGCATAGAGAAAGCCCATGCCTATGCGGGTGTCCGTACCTATGCCGCGGCGCACCGCCTTTACATCTCCCCCCACCTCATCGCAGAGGCGGGCAATTTCGTTCATAAAGCTTATCCTCGTGGCAAGCATGGCATTTGCCGCATACTTCGTGATTTCAGCAGACTTTATGTCAGTGGTGATGATCGGATGACCGTTCTCTGTAAAGTGCCGGTACAGGCTGAGCATAAGGTGCTTTGCCCGCTCCGTGCTCGCGCCAATCACAATCCTGTCTGGGTGCAAAAAGTCGTTTATGGCGACGCCCTCCTTCAAGAACTCAGGGTTTGACACCACATCATATTCCACGCCCACTGCATCGCTGCGTTTTTTCAGCGTGTCGCTGATGACGGCGTTCACCTTTTCACCTGTTCCCACAGGCACGGTGGATTTGTTGACCACAATCGTATAGCCTATCATCTGTCGGGCGATACCCTCTGCCGCCGCGAGTACGTACTGTATATCCGCAGAGCCATCCTCCCCGGGAGGTGTTCCCACGGCGATAAAGCAGAAGTCAGACGAGGGGACGGCTTCCCCGTAGTTCGTCGTAAAGCAGAGCCTTCCATCTTTTGCGTTGCGCTTTACCATCTCTTCCAGTCCCGGCTCATAAATGGGAACGATGCCGTCCTTCAGCTTTGCGATTTTCTCCTTGTCAATGTCAATGCACCACACATGGTTTCCCATCTCCGCAAAACACGTTCCCGTCACAAGCCCGACATAGCCGGTCCCTACAATAGATATATTCATAGGCGTATTGTAGTTAATTTTCGCTGGGAAAGCAAGATTTATGCAAAAAAATATACTCTCGCTAACTTCCTCTTTTCCTATCCTTTCCTATATCCGTCAAATACAAGGAAATACAAAAAATCATTTCCCGGTATTTCCTTGCGTTTCCTCGGTTTTATTTCCATTTTCATTACCATTGCCTACTGCTTGTAGCATACTTTGCATGGTGTCAGCCCTTTTTCTTTTGCCTCTTCGAGGGTCGTTTCCTGAATGTTTTTGGACCTTGCAAGCGTTCTGCAGTGTGCGGAACTGTGATACCGCTTGCCATCGCGGACGTAGTAGACCTTGTTGCTTGCCGCGAAGGCAGCCATAATCACCGCAAAGATGAACGCGGTAAAAGCGATCTTCTCCTTCATCGTGTTCGCTCCTTTAAAGTTTGTCTATGCAGATTATCCCGCCAGCTCCCCGGTGCCACTTGCCGCGGAACGGGTGCTTGCAAGCGTGTGGGCAAGCTGCCGCACCGCGAAGCGCCCCGCCTCGTCAAGCGTCTCCAAGTCGCTGAGTAAATCGCGATATTTTTCGGTCAGGGAAGATTTTTTGCCGTTTTCCGCGCCTGTCCCTGGCGTGATGCCGGAAATAAGCCAATCACACGATACGCCCATGTAATGTGCGAGGGCAAAGATGTTCTCACCTTTTGGCAGTGATGTAGCACTTTTCCAGCCGTAGTATGTATCTTGTGTCCATTTTCCGTCTGAACATCCATTCATAATCGCCTCAATCGTGGTGTTGTTTTGTTTTGCCCACTGCTTGATACGATAAAAAAAGCCGTTATGTAACTCCATCATACCATTTTAGCATAAAAAAACAGTAAAAAAGTACAATTTTTCACTTGACAACCGTATAAACAGGCGGTATCATCAAGGTATAACCGTAAAAAAAGACGGTTTCAAATCAAAGTAAGGGGTTCCGAATGGAAACGTTGAAAAAGCGAACGCTACAAATTCCATTTACCGATGCAGAATGGCAAAGGCTTAATGCCTTTATATTCCGAATGGGATTCAAAAAGCAGAATTACATCCGGAATGTCATTCTTGCAGATTTACAGAAAAACGGCTGGCTTCCGCAGGGGCAGGAAGAAAAAATAGGGTAGGTGACCGCCACGGGGGATTAAAAATGACAGAAAATGGCGAGAACGAAGCAAAGGGGCACGGTGAGAGCGTGACCCTTTCGACAGAAAACGGCGAATTTTTGCTCGAAAACGACAAAAGCGGTGCAAAGGGTACTCACAATATGAGTACCCTTTTGGCGGAAAACGGCGAAAACGGCGCAAAGGGTATGATAAATAATCATACCCTTTTGACAGAAAACAGCGGATTTCCATCTAAAAATAGTGTAAAACTGGGGACAGGATCGCGTGCTCTCGCGGTAAAAAGCGTTCAGATGTGGGCATTTGGCGACATGCTTGTGCGCACAATCCCGCTTGAAAGTGTCCCTTGGTTTGTCGGGAAAGATGTTGCAACGGCACTGGAATACAAGTTGACAACAGATTTGACTAAATATCTCGACCCTGATGAAACCGCAACGTGCACAGTTCCCACCTCCGGCGGCGTGCAGGAAATGCTCGTTATAAACGAGCCCGGCTTGTATCACGCCATATTCATGAGCCGGAAAGAAACGGCAAAGGTATTCCGGCGCTGGGTCACGGGCGAAGTGCTGCCATCCCTGCGCAAAAGCGGTGCCTATGCCGTGGGCATTGACGCAGAGCTAGAGCAGGAAAAAAAGCGCATGGAGATAGCGCGTCTCCGCGCCAACCGCTACATCCTTGAGCATCTGGAGGAATTTACCTCAAAAAATCTGATCAGCCCGCGCTGTCTGGAAAACATAACGGGGGGGAAAACACCCGTCATCCGCAAAGGCGGAAATGCGTATCGCTCCGACTTTGACAACGACATGGCAGTCTGGGCAAAAGCCCGCCTTGCTGCATCAGATGATGCATTTGTCACACTCAAAGCGTGCTATGCCGACTTTTGCGAGTATACCGGGCGGAATGCCGTTACGGTAACGCAGAGCTTCTTCACCCGCCGCCTGTGCACCTTGGTAGAGGGGATCTGTGTAACGCAGAAAAAAATCGACGGCGAAGTTATGCAAGTGATAGCAGGTTACGAACTGATTGCGGGGGAAGGCTAGCGCTTGATCGGGCACAATCCACAGCAGGCACGGATTTGGAGGCAGATTACAAGTCTGGCAACTAGGCATAAATGCCATCACCACTGGAAAGCCGTATACGTCAACGGCACGCGCTACCGCTCCTACTTTGAGGCGGGCATAGACAGCGGCGTGTCCTACGTGTCGATAAGCACACGGCTCAAGGAAAGTGGCGGTGCGCCTGTGGTCATCGGCTACTCCGTAGTCGTTGCCGAAGAGTGGATTTTTCAGCACCCGGAATATCTTTTTAGCAGCGGGATAAGGAATGACAGAAATTGAAAAAAATGAGCTGGCAGCCATACAGCTGCAGCTGCAAAAGCTGTCGATGCAGATGCAGGAGCAAAAAACGCTCATTGCGTCCAGCACGCTTGTACAGCAGATACCCGCGCTCTGCACGCTCGAACAGGCATGCCACTTTAAGGGCGGCAGCGATGTAGACAGCATCCGGCGCAAAGTATGGCAGCAGCCATGCTGTGGCACGCGGACAAAGCGATACAACGGGCGCAAGGTGTGGCAGCGGGAGGAAGTCGTGCGCTGGCTCGCTGTTACGGATGATGTGCTGGAGGAATACGCCGCAAGCCTCGGCGTAGACATCTCCAAATATTTCAAGGACGGCAAAGCCGTAAAGGGTGTTTAAAAATGGCAAATACAAACGTGGTTGTGCTAACTGGTCGCTGTGTGCGTCCGGCAGAATTGAAGTACATAAAGGCTGGTCTGGCGGTCTGTACATTCTCGGTCGCAGTCAACGAACGTGTAAAGAAAAAGGGTTCTGACGAATGCGAGAACCGCCCGAACTATTTTGACATTGTATGCTACGGCAATTACGGCAAGGCAATGCAGGCCTATCTCACGCAGGGTAGAGAAGTTACTGTGACGGGCAGGCTGCATCAGGACCGGTGGGAGGCGGAAGGCAAGAAGTTTTCTCGCGTCAATGTCATCGCGGAGAACATGGAAATCCAGCGCGAGCCGAAAGGAAACGGCGCCCAGAACGCCTCGCAGCCTGCAGCCGGTATGTCAGAACCGCCCGCACCCTGCGAGGCGGACGGAAATGAAATACCTTTTGATATTGTCTGAGCGAGCATGGGGGAAGGTGGGGGTAAAAAATGCTGATATTTCCGTTCCCACAGAACTGGAGAGTTGCATGGGATTCTAAAAACTCAGATGTACATCGATGCAAACTTCGGCTTGGATATACGAATAAGTATATGACTGCAACGATTACCCGTATTGAAGTCGTGGACGGCAGGGACACGGACTTGTGCATCGCCAAGCCTGTGTATGCGATACATCTTGCAGATATAAAGGAGTGATGAAATGACATTCTACAAAATACAGCAAAGTTACAGAAATGCAACAGCTCGCCCATATTGGGCGAAAGTAGGGTACAACAAATATGGTGAGATATGGATAAATATGCATGGCGGTTGGTGCTGCAAAAACGAAAAAGATGAAATTCTTGCAGTTGCTGATTTTCCCGATGAAGATTCTTTTGTTGAATATCACAGAAAAGATATTTATTCCTACCTAATAAAGGAAGATTCAGATTTGGGGTGGCTCTCTCCTGAAGGGGATTTTTACGGTTGTGATTGGGCAGCCCATGAGGAAGTCGCAAATCTTTATTTTAATAAATCAGATCTGGAATTGGAAAAGGAGGGCTGGATTAAAATATTCAGAAGTGTAGAACTTGGAGAGCCTTTTTATTGTCAACACAGGACTTCATTGCAACAAAGGCTATATCTTGAAGACCATGATATCAAATATCACTATTGCTAGAGGCAAGTGGGAGGTAAAATGAAGACAATAACCTTTATCAGCTGGAAGGGCGGCACAAGCAAGACGACGCTTGCTATTACAATGGCGGAAACCTGCGCAAAATTCGGCTTACACGTCCTCTGTATAGACATCGACCCGAATTGCAGCATGAGCCAGGCATATAAACATGCCTTGTGCGACGCAACATCCAAGCAGTTGCTTTTCGGCACGGCGGTAAAGCCGTACCGCATCAAAGATACGGCGGGCGGGGGATACATAGATTTGATTCCCGCCGACCTTGATTTAAACCTTATGTCAAACTGCTTTGACATGACGCTCAAAAACCAGGTACAGAAAGCCGAATACGCCGCCAATTACGACATCTGCATCATTGACCCGCCGGGCAACTGGTGCAGCCATACCCGTAACGCAATTTTTGCGGCTGACAAACTGATAATCTGCGGTGCCTGCTCATCGCTCGACTTTCGGGCAACCGTAAGCTGCTTCCAGCAGCTGCAGAACTGCATGATACAGGCAGACGTATCAGTAGTCGTCACCCGCTATAACAGCCGCGTGAATCAAGACGGCATCTTAGAGCAGTATAAGAGTGAGTTTGGCGAATTTCTCTATGAAACGCCCATCAGCGAGGTCAAGAGTCTCCGCCGCCTCACAGCCAACCCTGAAACGCCCCTGCACCCCATCGTGCAGAACCGCCTTACCAAATTTGTGTCTGATATGACAGGGAGGAGTTTTTAAATGCCCGTGCTCAGTAATGCAACGAACGTTGTTGCCGCGCTCATCCCGCTTGACCTCATCCGCGAAAGCACCAACGTGCGCGTAGAATACAACGAAGAAGACATCGCCTCCCTCGCCGCATCCATTGAACAGTACGGGCAGCTGCAGCCTGTCGGTGTAAAGCCTGCCGACAGCGAGGGCTTTTTTGAACTGATCTTTGGCTACCGCCGCCACCGCGCCTTTGAACTGCTCGTAAAGCAGGGCAAGCCCTTTTTGCAGATGAAGGCAGTCTTTGTAGGGGGCAACACCCTCACCCTGCAGCTCGTGGAAAACATCCAGCGTGCAAACCTGAGCACGCAGGAAAAAGAAAGGGCATTGCAGGAAATGGCAGAAACAATGACGCACGCAGAGATAGCCCGCGCACTCAACAAATCAAAGCAGTGGGTCTCAGATCTTTTTGCGGGGGTAAAAGTTCGCGAAGATGCCGCCGCCATCGGTGCCGACACCGAAGGGATGGCAACAAAAGCCCTTGCCCAGGCACGTTCCATCCCGCGGGAAGCGCTGCGCGGGGTCATTAAAGAAGCCCAAAAGAATGGCGGGAGCGTAATGGCAACGAGGCAGGCCGTGGAAGACTACCGCGCAAGGCCTCTGGTCAACGAGCCGGATGCAGAAGAAGAACCTTCCCTAGGGGGAAATCCTGAAGACGACTACGACTTTGCGCGCAGGAAAAGCGTAGACCTGGGGGAAGTTATTTCGGAAATCGTAAATTACCGTTGCGGCTGGAAGAACTTTGTGCGCTCGCAGAAAGCAAACAGCGTTTTTCATGCCTGCAACAAGATTATCGAAATCCTTGTGAGGCACTTCGGCGGCTGATATGGCAGAACTCGTACAGAAGCCCGGATTTATCTACATAGACAGCCGCGAGCTGAATACAGTCGTGGCTGTCAGCAAGGAAACCGGCTGGGCATACTGCCAGGATGGCACCAAGTATTCCCCGGCAGAAGTTGAAATTCTCAAGAGGAGCGGCGGCGTAAACATGGCGGTGCACCTGCTCAAACGCGAGTTTGGCGGCACCCTGCTTGCAGCGGAACTGAAAAGGTAAAATGAACACAGATTATGCGGTTTACAAGAACAGGCTTATAGACTACCTCCACATAAAGGGCATCGAATGCGCCGAAGGCCAGAACGTGCGCTGCTTTATCCCCGGGCACTCGGCAATGACGGGAAAGAATGATGACAGCTATAGCTGCACCGTCAATGCCGAGTATGTCTTCTGCCACGCTTGCAAACAGCACGGCGACATCTACGATGCCGTAGAATGGCTGGACGGCATCACCGAAAAGAAAGAGCAATACAGCCACCTTGCGGGTGTATTTGGCGGCAGCATCGCCTCGTCTCCTGTTGTCCCTGCCCCTGAGCAGCCAAAGCGGAAAAAAAAGAAAAAGCTTGATGCCGCAGCCCTTGAACAGTCAAGGAGCTATATGTCCGGCAATCCCCGCATTGCAGACATCGTGAGAGACTTCTTTAAACAGCGGGAAAAAATCAAGGGTGGGAAATATCCAGATGAAGTGGTAGAAAAACTTCTTAGCTCATTCCTCTATTGGCCTGGCCTCGATATTGCCCGCCATGACCTGCCCAATGCCACGATGCTTGGCGCAGGCATACCCTATGCGCCAAGCCCGACCACCGGCAATTACACATGGGGGCGCGCCGGTGTGGTCATCCCCCTTGCAAAAGGCTTTAAGCTGCACTATTGCACAAGCAAAAAATGCGAGAAATTCAATTCCAAATATGCAGAGGGCTTTCCTGTTCCTCAGCCGATCGACACGACACAGCCTGTCATCCTCGTGGAAGGAGAGCTGGATGCGCTTGTGGCACGGGCTGCCGGAATTGAAAACGTCTATTCAACAGGCAGCATAACCGGCTTGACCAAGGAAATGATAGAGACCTACCTTCTTGGGGCAAAAGAGGTTGTTTTTCTCTATGATAATGATGAAGCTGGCAGGGGCGCGATGGGCGCGATCCCGAATATCTCGGCAAGCGGCAACCAGCTGCAGACCGTGCCAGATAAGCTGCGCAAGTACGGCTATACCGGCTCCATAAAGCTCGCGCTGCTCGAAATCTACAAGGATGCCGATGAGTGCGTGCGCCAAAACCGCGTTGACCTCATCCACAAAGCGCTGCAGGAAGCAAAAGAGTATGTCGCGCCCGAAAAAGTGAGGGGCAGCAAAAAGGCAAAAAAAGCCAAGCTGGAGGACGTTCCGGCAAATCCGGAAGCTCCGGCGGCGCCCCAGTGCGGAACCATGACGGAAAAAGAGCTTGCATCCGTGTTGAAGCAGGAAAAAATCCAGCTCAAATGCCTGGATAAACGCGATGTCCAGCCGTTTGTCAGCGCCTGCAGCAACGCCGTTGCCGAGTGGAATGATGCCGTCCGTGGCTTGCTTGAAAAATGGGGCGCTCCGGCGGCGCTTCTTAAAACCCGCGGCGGCACGCGCCCCTCATTTATGATTACCGTTGCAGAAAAATACGGGCTCACTTATTATTTCATCAATAAAATCCGCCGTGCCACGCTCACACGGGATGAGCTCGCGCAGCTTGCGGCAAGCCCTGACAAGCCGATTGTTACTATTGACTTCTCCAAGGTCAAAAAGCACAAGGATTTCAACAACTTTGTCAACAAGCATGGTAATAAATCCGCAGCAAACCTCTGTGCGTTCGTGCTCGGCAACAAGCTGGTGTATTCAGAAGAAGCGGGGTGTTTCTACCGTTTTAATGGCCATGTATGGGAACGTGAGCCGGATCCGTGGGGTGTTGTATACAATATCCTTGCCTCAATCCTCAATTACTTCATAAACCATAACGCGGATGGCGAATTTGAAAGCAAAGACCTCTACAGCGCGCTGGTAGCAATAGAGAAGCGTTCGTTCCGCAATGACGTTGTAAAAGACCTGAGCGTATTGCCCACGGTGTGGCACGAAAAAATCCAGTTTGACGGCGTGGGCATAAAGGAAACGCTCACGCTTCTTGACGGCGTTATAGACTTTACTGGCTCTAAAGACAGAAAGCTGCATTTTAGGACAAGCTCGCCAAAAGAGTTCCGCATGCAGATGCTGCCGTACCGCATAGACGACGTAAAAAACGCCGGAATGCCTGAAAAGTTTTTGGAGTTTATGCACGGAAACTTCAAAAACGACGATACGCTCGAGATGTTAAACCAGTTTATCTCCCTTATCCCGTCCCGTTGTGCAACATACAAAGTTGCCGGAATTTTTGTAGGCAGAACTCATACGGGTAAGACCACCACGCTGAATATACTGCGCGACATCTACAGCTACTACCAGGGGAAGGGGGGGGATGCTGCAATGGCAGGACAGAAGGAAAGTATGCTTGTTCCGCTCCCCGTGCAAAAAATCATGCTCCGTGGACGTCTGGGCTATGCGGTAAACGGTCCCGACCCGTTCATGGAGCAGCTTATAGGCGCAGGCGCGGCGGTGTGCGACGAAACCGACAAAAACGACAAGATAGACAGCGCGGTCTTTAAATCCTACACGGGCGGCGGCGCACTCACTGTCCGCGGCATGTGGAAAAAGCCGGAGAACTACGAGGCGACCGCGCAGCTTATCATATCAACAAACTATTCGCCCAAATTTGACTCGAGTGACACCGCCCTTGTCGAACGCATGGTGATAGTGCCTTTTTCAATCCAGCATGATCCGGACGAAAAAGATGCAAAGGACGGCAAGTTTTTTATGGAGGAGCTGCGCCCCGAATATCCTGCAATCATCAAGTATTATGCAGAAAAGTACCTCAAGGTAAAGTATGAGCAGCACGGTAAGATAAAAATCTCGCAGGAGGCGGAAAAATACAAAGGTGACTACGTGCAGAAGGCGGCAACGCCGCTGAATAGCTTTGTCGATTCCTGCATCGAATTCATCAAGGATGATACAAAGTTTGTACGCTTAAAAGATGTGTACAAGGCATTCATCCAGTTTTCAGGTGCCGAACTCGACGAAGACGGCAAGCCGAAAGACAGGGATGTGATGACGCAATCAAAGTTTACACGCTACTTCAAGGGTGATTATAATGAAGTGGTTATCGGGCAAAAGAAATTCCCCGGGCATACCGTCCCTGAGCAGATAGTCCTGAACTGCGTCTTGAGAGATATCCCTTCTGGAGGCCCGCGGCAGGATCTGCCCCCTGCGCATAACGATGAAATCCCCTTTGATGCCGCCCCCGACGAAGACCCCTTCGCCGGTCCCGACACCGAAGATACAGACGAACCAGATATTTTTTAAGTCATGGAGGAAAAAATGACAGAGACGCTGTTTAATGCGATTCTTAAAATCACCATACACCTTCGGTGTCGCGCAAGGAAGCGGTGAGCGCTTGACAGGAGGAACTTTTGGGGGGTGGAAATGACTGTTAAGGAACTAAAAGAAAGGCTTGAAAGAGCAGTTAATCCGGATGTCATGGCGATTATTAACACTCAAGATGATGAACTGGAGGTTGTTGATACAATCGGGTATCTTTGGGACGAACCTTTTGTTATAGAAACGGTACAAGATTAAATATATGGGAGGAAATGAGATGGTGATAGAATATTCAGTGAAGGAAGCCCCGTCCGAGGCATACATAGAGTATTGTGCTGAAAGCTATGGTGCAGATTTGTGTATGCTCTGCCGGGAGTGTGACTGCGGGAAAGAATTCCCGTGTGGGCATAAAGAAGATGCTTTATTCGGCTATAAAGCCGGATTTTGGGCAGGGGTAAAATATATGTATGGGCAGCCTTGAAATCATTATGCCTGTTTTCAACGAATCCGGCCGCCTTACCGTGCCGCCTGAAAAAGAGTACAGGGAAGTCCACGGCAAGGACGAAATAGCAATCGCCATCTACCGCACCCCCGGGGGCTACCTGTATGCAATAAATTGCAGGCTGGGAATGCTCATCCGCTCCAGCTACCCGCATCCAGACACCCCTGCCGCCGCCAGCCTGCGCGATGCAAGAAGGGATGCCTGCATGGAGCTCTCGCGGTGGATTGCGAGGAATCGGGATGCAAAGAAACACTACGAGCCGTTTTCTATCCTAGAATACCGCCAGCTTGAACTGCCGTTTAGTCTTGATTAGCATCCTGCCTGTTTAATAATTTGACCTGCCCGGAGGCTTCGGCTTCTGATACACGTGCTTCAAACTCTTTGTACTTCTTTATCTCATAAAACAGTGCGCGGAGCAGAATCTTGTTGTAAAATTTGTAAGATACTGTTCCGCGTGCGTGCCCGCACCGCGACCCTATAGAAGCAGCAAAAGTGTCATCAGGCACCTTGCTGTGCATCCACCCGTGCAATAAGTGCTTCGTGCGCTGCATACTCTTCTTCTTGATAACCATGTGGTTTGGGTAAATCTGGTAGCCCACAAAATCCACGCCGTCTTTACAGCTGCCGATGCGTGTCTTGTCATTCGTTTTAAGGTGCAATTCTTCGGCGAGAAAAGCTTCAACCTGCTCGAAATATGCCTGCAGCTGCCCCTTGCTGCGCCCGAAAATCAAAAAGTCATCTGCAAAGCGTACATAATACTTGACGTGCAGGCGCTGCTTCATGTAAAAATCAAGCTCATTTAGATAAAGATTTGCGGCAGGCTGGCTGAACCGATTGCCAAGCTTTATGCCTTTTTCCGGATTTTCCTCTCTTATAATGAGCTCTATCAGCCATAAAATGCCCTCATCGTCAATGTACCGCCGTGTAATCATCATGAGCACATAAAGATCAATGCTGTAAAAGAATTTATGTATATCGCACTTGATATATTTTGTACAATCCGGCTTACTCATAAAATACGCAGCCCGTCGCGCTGCCGCCAGCTGCCCTTTCTTCTTCCTGCTTGAATAGGAATCATAAATAAAGCGTTTGTCTATATATGGCTCAATTACATTGCAAAGTGCAATCTGCACGACCCTGTCCCTGAACGGCAGAGCGGCAATATCCCGCTCCTTCGGCTCATACACCTTGAACATGAAGAATTTGCCCATGCGGTATGTCCGCCATATCAGTTCATTCTGTAATTCAATAAGGTTTTCTTCCAGGTGATCCATAAACAGCCTGACATGCGCTCTGAGTCTCTTCTTTTTTGAGATGCTTTCATACGCACTCTCTGCCGCAGCAAGCAGATTTTGAAAATCGTACACTGCTTCAAACGTTGGCTTTTCCATGCATTTCTCCTGTATAAAAAGCCGGACGCTCGTAAGCATCCGGCAAAGTGATTTTTGCACGCCTCTTGCAAGGCGCACAAAGGCGGTCTGATCTGACTAAAGAGAAATCCTCTTGTCACCACCGCCTGACCGTAATCAGCACGGCGTCAGCACAAGTAACGGCAAAGGCTTCATCCCGGGTTTTGTGTAGCAAAACCCGCAGACAAAGCCTCGCAGAGGCTTTGTCCTGTCCCAGGCGAAACGCGCCCCGATGTTGATGTTCACGTGCCACGGCCAGTTGTTCAAGTTCACCGTGCGAGGACCGCACCAAACGCCATCGTTCCAATTCCCACCGCAGATGAATGCGGTCAGGCCGATGTCATTCGGCAAATACGCTCAAAACATCAGCCGCCTTTTGGTTTCGGGTTTATGAGCCCTCCCAATATCTTCCCTACCTCAACAATTTTCCTTGCGGCTACCTCGTAGCCTTTCTTGGAGAGGTAGCGGCGCTTATAAGCATGCCGGATGTGGAATCGCAGTACTTCAAGCTCGGTGTCAATCTCATACCATCCTGGCAGCTTATTGCGCTGTCTATTGGTCATAATTATCATCCGTATAATCCTGTAGCAGGTGTTCTTTGTCGCCGCACATAAGGCTGGTTTTTGGCTGCTCGGAAAGCGCTCTACTATAGGCTCATACCAGATGAGGAAATCCGCGAACTTTTGATATAAAATCAGGTTCGCCACGCTGTTGGCAGGCTTGCCCTCGGCGTGAAAAACAGGATTGCAGGGCATCAGGATACAGGCACCGCTACGCGGCGTCACAGGCGAAACGCGCCCCGATGCTGATGTTCACGTGCCACGGCCAGTGGAACAAGTTCACCGTGCGAGGACCGCACCAAACGCCATCGTGCCAACGCCCACCGCAGAGGAATGCGGCCAGGCCGATGTCATTCGGCAAATACGCCTGTCCCATCTTTGCCCCGAGTACATCATACCACTGCCAGCTCGTGGTATCCTGCCTGATACAGTAATCATCCTGCCATTCCCATACATTGCCCGTGCAGTCACAGATGTTGTGCGCAGAGACGGCGAACGGCTTTACTCCGTTGATGGAATACTGTCCGCTTGCAGTGTCAACGCTGCATCCGGTAAATGTCCGCGCCGTATTAGTTTTTTTAGTCCACCCGTAATTGTCACTATTATCGAGGCCTTGGGGGGAACCAAAAGCGGCGGCGAGCCATTCCGCATAGTGCGTCAGCCTCATTTCCTGCATCCATGCCAGCTCGTTAAAGTTGTACTGGTTCAGTCCTTCAGTTCCTGTCACCGGCAGTGCCCCGTATGCAGACTTTAAAGCCCCGTTTGCCACATGAAGTCCATTCGTGTCATCCATGAACGTAACCGTCTCTTTAACCGACATCGGATAGATGCAGACCCAGCTATTCCCAACCTTCGCCATTCCTGGCATATAGGTGCGGGGGTGATTTTTCAGGTCTCCGACAGAATTGGGAATGACACCTTTTGTCACATTCTGCTCCCAGATAGTCCCCTGTGAGCCGAATTTGTTCCCGTTGGAATCAATGGGGATCCATTTCCCGTCATCAGAAACCTTGCGCACCGCCCCGTAGTGAAAGAACCCTATCTTCCGCGAAGTCAGCGCAGAAAAACCGTTGGGGTACGTGGCGTTTTTTGAAACGCAGAGCTCAGGATTTATCCCTGAGAAGCACAGATAAATATAATAATCCGTGCCATACTCAAGCGCATCCCCTGTATCAAGGATGCTTGCCGGATTAAAGGTGAAGTCTTCGCGGTTCAAAAAGTGCATCCACTCGTCGCCGTTGTAAAAATCAATTCCCGCCCCCGAAAAAAGCAGCGTGTCCGCGGCATACCCAAACGGATTGCTTTTGGAAATAAAGTACTTTCCCTGGCACTTCACCCCCACGTTTTCCGGAATGATAGAAACCTTCGCTTCATCCTGGTCTGCCTCTGTGCGGTTGTCAGTATACACGTGGGCGGTAGTAATGGACATGTTACTCACCTGAAACCTCCTGAATCCATGCAGCGATCTCCTCATCGCTTATCCCCAGCCGCTTTTTCTCGCAGTTGGGGTCTTCAGCTTTCTCAAAGTCATCCGGAGTCATTTCCTCCGGATCCTTCCCCTTGCTGGATTCCTTCAGGACGTTCATATACACGTTATCCCTCAGATTCTCCAGCTCTGACACCAGCTCCTTGCGGTTCATCCTGCTTTCCTTGACGTAATCAACCGCATGCTGCCAATCCTTTTTTGTTTTCAAAATGGTCGGAAACCCTATCACTCGAAAACCTCCTTGACAATTATATTTACAGATACAAACATCTGCTGTCCCCACTTGTAAGTCCCCCATTTCCGCGTATTCCACTTGACCGCGGGGGTTCCTTCAACAACCGTCCCGTCCGCCTTTTGGTAGCGCATAAAGACATGCACTCCGTCGCTCTCCACCCAGGCGCGTATCGGCAGGAAATTGGCAAACTTACCGTTAAACCCTGCAAAGGCAGCGTAGTGCCTGTCCGCAAAATACAAAGCCTCCAGCTCCTCCCAGGAAACCACCGTCTCTGCCCCGTTCACGTCAAGCACCTTCTTTGCCACGTCCGTCTGCACTTTTATGCGCTGCATAAGTGCCCGCAGAAAGTCGCTGTCCCTTACGTTATCAGGCCTGTTCGTCACCTTGTTGATGTCCCCGAACGCCGCCACAAATACCGCATGGAATGCCCCGATAACATCGTTATGCCACCGCGCCTTGTACTCAGTGCCGTCAAAGCCCTCGTCGGTGCTTGTGTCAATCGCGCACCCGCCGGGGTAATCCAGGGTCTTTGGCCCTGTGTACTCGCTGTACGTCCCGTCAATCAGTATCATGCTTTCCTCCTCGTATATTAATGTTATTGAATTATCTTATTCGATTTGGGATAGTATACCCGTGACATATGACCCGATAACCCGTTTCCTCCTTGGGGGTTTCCCCGTAACATAGACTGGGTTTCTTGCTCTGGATGGCAGTACACAGATTAGCAGGATGGGGTCTTCCCCGAATCTCCAACGAGGATGT